>CBDVBK010000058.1:0-22639 GCA_965372215.1 uncultured bacterium
GTGTCTTTGGATGATATCATCCCGTTCTTGTAGTTTGTTTATTAACCAGTGTTTATGCTTGAAGCCAACAGTAACCAGGATAGTACTCCCGGAGAATTCACTTATTGTTTCTTCGATCTTGCTGTAAAATCTTCTATTCCATTCTTCCTTTAGATCCCAAAGCTCAGGGAAGAGTTTTTTCTGAAGCTTCTCCCAGATGATCTCACTCCATGTATCGTATCCCCTGGACTGCATTGCTTTCAAAGTTGGTGAATTAACTGCTTCAATACACTCTGACAACTTCATCCAGAAATCCCGGTTGTTCTTGAGATCTTCCGTTGATTTGATACGCTCTAATTCAACTTTCTGTCGGTTCCCCCACTCAAGCCCCTCTGAAGTGCATGGTTGTATCGGTACGATTTGTATTCCATGTTTCCTGGCATATGGAATTATCGCATTCGGGTATTCTGGTTTTGAATTGCAGGTTGTCGTACCATCCAGCTGCTCAGGGCTGAGTTCAGCACAGATCACGTCAGGTTCGGTCTTTTGAATGAGTTCGATCAGTGTATCCAGGTCAAATTTCGGATCGGTAAAATGCCTCTCATGCTCAGTTCCCATGATGATCACAGTGTTAGGTTTCATTGTTGTGGAATCAGCATCTCTCTCAGCCTGTCCGGTTGAGCAATGCGATGGATCGGTGTGCCGGCATTGGTACTCAAGATCGTTACATAACCGTCAGGATGGTACAGCCACCTCGTAGACCCCTCGGTTGTGATAACATCAACCTTGTGAGTGAAATTCGGTCTTTCAGGCAGGTTGAATGACGTTCTGTCTTCCCAGATACTCTTGAATGATTCCAGCGTGGTTGAATCGTCTAAGATCTGAATGACCTGGAAGTCCGCGTCCCACACCTTGATCTGGATGATCTGATCGTCGCTGTTCCGACAACCTGCCAGGAAGAGCGGAACGGTGAGGAATAGAAGCGCAAGTATTTTCATTATTCTAATTCTCCAAAACTTTGGTTCAGTTGATATCACTAACCTTGACTGCTCCAGCACCTGTGAAATGTCACTGTAATCCTACTGCATTTGAGTTTTCAAGAAAGGGCTGAAGAGAGGGGGGGTATGAAGTGGAAAAATCGAGTTACCGGGCATGGTAGGGAAACCGTATCCTTGAGATCAATCAGGTTGTCTGTCATAATTCAGCAGCCCTGCTCAGGTTCTCCCCTGGTCTGCACAATGGAAAACACACGCTGCGGAAGTATGTTGCTTTCTCTTGATCTTTCGCCTGATCGGGCGCTTGTGTCCGGGCTCAGGGATCCTGCCGGCGTAGGCACTGAAAGGTACAGGTCCCTGTAGGACAGTTCGTATGATACTTACCTCCGAACCCTTCCCTATTGATTCCGCCAGAGGCGTGGAGAGGTGCCACTTCACCAGTGATATCTTATCCTCCTTTATCTCGATAGCTGTTATGCACCTGGGGTGTACACAGCTCCCGCAGTTGAAGTAGGGCGGATCATCCGGTGTCGGAAACTCAGGCTGGTGCGTATGACCCACAATAAGGGGTATTCCAGTCCTGCGGCACCAGGAAGTCAGTCTGCTCTCTACTTTCTTCATAAGGGCATAGTTTCCTGCAGGTGTTATTCTGGGTCGAAATCCTGCATTCTGGAGTATGCGCCATACATGTCTGACCAGGAACCTGCTCAATAGCCAGAGTCGGTCACCGAACAACTCTCCCTGATGGCCATGTGTGACCAGTATTTCCATCCCTGTTCCGCTATGTTTAAGCACAACAGCATCACGGGAACGGAGCTGCTTCAGAATGGGTCTGTCATCGGGAAGAGGGATTTCTCCGGATAGGACTTGGTGAAGCATAACCGGGTCCATGTCTTCAAGCATAGGGCTGGGCCTGCCATCAAAATAGAACCACATTGCAGTCATAAAATATTGAGCTATTTGTTCCGGTTGTCTCCATGTGTTGTTATGATTACCCCAGATGAGAATGAAGCGCCCTTCAGAGTGTAGATAACCAAGGCGTATATAAACATCGCTGTAAGCCCAGTGAATTCGCGAAAAATCGGGATTCTCCCATAGTTCCTCACCATCACCAACCTCGACGTAAGTGAAGCCCTCCTGACGATACCAGCTCAGTGAGTGCATAAAAATAATCCTGTTATGTGCAAAATCGTCACCATGTCCGCCGTTACCTCTGTGACAGTCGCTCATGAATACGATCCGGCTTTCCCTATCTATCATCAGCGGCTCGCGCCGACATTTCTTCAGCAGATTGTCGAGGTTTCTGTGGGAGGCATTCAAGCTCATCTGATTCCTCTTCGGGAAATAGAAAACCTGCAGTTCATTTCACATCTGCCTGTATATGATTGGAGGATATTCCTCCGTCTGGATACCACGCGAAGTTCATAGAAGATGACGATTGAACCAAGCATTACCGGCACATAGAGCAGGAAGAATCGCTGGAGCAGTGAATAAACGCCCAGCATTGACTCCGGAACGACCGTACACATCAATGCAGCAATACTCAATTCGGCTATACCACTGCCTCCGGGGCTCGGAGAAAAGTAGATGATACACATAAGGATGGCCTGGATGCTGATTACAGTCATGAAGTCGCAGGAAATGCCAAGTCCCCTGACCAGCAGATATGCGATCACATATTTAGTCAGATACAGAATCAGTGTAAGGATAAGGCTCAATGGGATCATCATTTTGCAGCTGCCGAAGAACAACTTTGATGAATCCTTGAACGAGTCAACCTCGAGAGTTACTCTGTCGGTTATCTTTCTCAGTCTGCTGCCCATTCTGGAAAACCTGTCTGAGAACCAGTCAGTGAACTTTCCGAGAACCAGCAGAAACAGCTCCGGTCTGGCCAGCGCGAATGCCAGCAGTACGAATTCCATGAAGAAAATCGCGAAGCATAGCAGTATTATGCCTGTATAGCTGTTGCCATAAGTCCCGGAGAGCAGAAAGAGAGCAAGCACAGTGCCTGAGATGAAGACTATCAAAGTGGAAAGATAATTAAATGCTGCAACGAATACTGCCTGACCTATTGAAGCGCCTTTCCGGTGGTAAACGTAAAATTGGGCTGGTCCTCCACCCCCTTGAGATGGAGTAATCGCACCTGCGAAAGTGTTGGCCAGATTAGCTCTGAGGCTTGTCATGAATTCCACTCTTGAATCCAGTTTCTTCATGAAAATGTGGTTTCTGAAAGCACCCAGAAGTATGTCGAATATCAGCAGGACAACAGTGAGAAAAAGGAATTCTGTATCGTAGTTCCTGAACGCATCTATTGCACCTTCGGAGTGCGTCCTGATGAATAGAATGGTCAGAGCGGCAATTGTCAGGAAGATAAAGATCAGAAGTCCCTTCCGTATCTTCCTTCCGCTTATCTTCGGTGCAAGATACTCGGTATTGAGTGCAGCTGGCTCCATGGTCGGTGTCATATCTATTCCGAAGGATTGATTATTGCCGGTATCTTCACCGTAATTCATATAACACTATCCGGACATAGATCGGCTGTTTGCAGTGGTATCTCATATCGGGTAAGAGAAGCTGTTCGGGTGGTAGGAGTCATCACCCACGGTTTTGAATAGTCTCCTATTATGAAAGGGTCGTTCCAGATCGTTTCAAGTGCCGCCATCCAGCTTCTGGACAGCCCGATCTTCCGGGCTTCATTGGACATACTGCGTCGAAGTTCCACATTATCCGCCAGCCTGACGATGGCCTCCATGAGATCTTCCACATCACGACCGGAATAGACAAGACCGCTGCGGTATGGAATGATGATCTCCTGAGGACCACCCAGATTGGTGACTACAGTCGGTAAACCGGATGACTGGGCTTCAAGAACAGAATTACCGAAAGTATCGGTGGTGCTGGGAAAAATAAAAATATCAGCCGAGGCATAAACCCTGTACAGTTCTTCACCGGATAATACTCCGCAGAAGTATGCCCCACTGTCTTTGAGCATTCTGCGAAGCTCGGGGAGATATGGGCCATTTCCGGCGATGTACAGTTCCAGATCATCTCTGGTCTCCCTCAGTCTGAAGAAAGCTTCAGCAAGAACATCGAGATCCTTCTCAACGGAAACCCTGCCAACGTAGAGGAGTTTCACTGTCTCCGATCGTCCACCGTACTTCAGAAGAGTTGAAGGATCACGCCAGGCGGGAGAGAACCGGTCTGAATCCGTTCCCCTCGGAAAGATCGCCATCTTCTCTTCAGGAACACCCATTGATACAAGATCATCGATATAGAACCTGCTTGGAACGAGTATTCTGTCAACACTCCCGTAGAACCAGGCCATGGCTGATACGGCGAACTCACCAATCCTAGCGTCCTGGACTATCTGATTTATGTGCCTGGGAAAGTCCGTGTGATATATGGCTACTGTCGGTATGCCGAGGAGTTTGCCTATAGCAAGAGCTGCAACACCAAGTGGACCCGGAGTGGATATATAAAGCATACCGAAGTCATTCTCATCAATAAATCTGAGCATTTCCAAAAAGGGAGGAATAGAGAGAAGCTTGACGTGATATCCTGGAATAGGGAATTCAAGTAGAGGTGAAAAGTTGACCACCCATCCTAGAAATGAGAGAGGTCTGCTCTGGCAGGTGATGAGAGCCAGTTGCCGGCCTGTAGAAATCGCTATACTGCTGAATTTCTGCAGAGTCCGAGAAACTCCGTTGAGGTCGTCAATAGTATCGGTGATCCAGGCACGTTTTTCCCTGCTCCTCCCACATGTATTACCACCGACTATTCTCCCGGATATTGTTTCCATTGCATCGCTTCCCCTTTTTCTGTCAAGGTGGGCAATCGGGTACGGGAAGTTCAGCAGTACAATCGGAATCAGCGCGGTGAAAGCTTCCATTGCATCGAGCAGCTTTCCAGTGGATATTCTTTTCGCGAGAAGGGGCAGGTAGTGCTGGAGAAGCTTGTTTGTCAGCCTGTTCAGTATCTCGAAGGTTTTCTCATCGATCCCTTCATGTGCGCGAGCGGGATTATTAGGAGAGAGGTTTAGATCCTTACCGATCTCCATCAGCTCTCTGGCAAGAAAAGCTTCGAAATCAAGCTCATCGGAGTGTCTGGCATATTTCAGCATTTGATGAAAAAGAAAGTTAGCTTTTTGCCAGATAGTCGGTTCCTCGTCTGCCACTGATGGATGGAAGAACCTGTCAGCTACCAGTGTGGCCATTCCAGGAACCTTCTTGTGGGTGAATCTGTCACGGTAGAATGAATATGCAATAGAGTAAATTGAGTAGGCTGCCCTTACGGCGCTGCCATTCTCCCCTTCGGGCAGTCCCCTGCCCTGTCGAATTCCGTCAAAAAATTCCCTTTTATCATTTGCACCTTCTACAGAAGTGTAGGTCAGACCAATGAACCTGCTGCAATGATCGTCCGATCCACCCGTGAAACCGCAGAATGAATGATTCTCCCTGGCAGCTCGCACCACTGCTGCTACGGCATTGTTCTCATATCTGGATCTGGTTCCGTTCAGAGACTCGACCATGTCAAGGCATCTGACAACCCGAGTAAATTCGCCGGGAGTCAGCTCTTCACCGGGGAAGAAGAAGGGGTGGGCCAGGGAGTGCAGGAGTTTCTCCTCTTTGAGGTAATCAACCAGTTCAAAGAAGTTTCTCCTGAGTATACAGATATCCTTGTGCTGCTCCGGTGTCAGATCGTAGACAAGAAGATGGACGGTTTTCCTTGATTCCGGGAGCTGAGTCGATACTTCCTCGCTGATGAAGACACCCGGTAGATCGGCGATTTCAAGGCAACCATCAATTGTATTGATATCCGTTATAGTGACCAGATTCATACCCCGTTTTCGAGCAATGTTGTAGACCAGTTCAGGCGGAGTGAAGCATTCGGGAGTTTTCAGGGAACGGAGTATCCATCGAGAACTTTTTCGAGAGTGAAAGGAATGCACATGCATATCACATCTGATCGAGCTCATATTTCGACCTCCTCGGATGATGTAAAAACCACTGAAAGCAATCTTATAGCAGAGATGATCCGGAACCTGTCCAGAGTGGTCATTCAATTGCCACCGGAATACTTGAGCAAGATTTTATCATCGACTCGGAATTAGCAACTGAATCTGACGGTATTGGATAACATGGCTGATCGCTGAAATGGTAATGCCTTAATTTCCTGACCTGCCTGACCATGTTGTTCTTTCCCAGGTATCGATCAGAGTAGACCTGTTCTATTTTCCTGTTGCAGTCGTGAACGAATACATCTGCAGACGAGGTTATGAGATTGCCTGCAGCAAAAATGCTCTTCATTCTTCCCGGAGCGGTATTATTCCATCCAACCGGACCATCGACGAGTATTACATCCCATGTTTTTTTTTCGATATCCTCGGGGAGATCCATTTGGAGGTACCTGGGATGCTTGAGGAGCTCACGCCATTCAAGCAATACGGTTCTGTATTTGATAAGAAAGGCATTGATTGACGGGTTGAGGCTGGTTACTCTACTGAACCATACTGGATGATCCTCGAGAAACACGGTCTCCCCGCAGCGGTTCATCAGAGACCAGAACATACTGTCGTTACCCAGTCCGAAAATCAGAAGGCGACATGGTTGTTTTGTTTTGATAGTTCTGGCTATGCAGAGTATCTCGTTGGGATGCATACATATGTTATAAGCGATTTTCATCAGAGTTATTCGAATGATACCAGGTTTTCCGGTACACAGATACATAATGGGTCTGAAGACAGTTCTACGCAGAAGATCCAGAAATCGAGGGAGCCCGCTTTTCCAGAAGAGATTACTTATGGCTTCTAATAGGGTCATTTGGCTCCTTACTGTATTTGAGGTCCAGTCCTCCGTTATCCGGAAATTTTCGTGATTGAAGTATTAAAATCAATTGATGTGAGCCGGGGGAGAACTGTGTGCGGGGAGCAAAGGCATCCGCTGATTTCTATTGCAGCAGATAACCATCAGTGTCTCCTGGTTTTTGAAGAATAGAACCCGGCTCACGATTACTATTAATTTCTGCACTGTTACCGTCTGCAATTCTATACGGCATCACTTGATACCGTGAATAAATCACATGGATAGACTTGGTATACTCTCTGAAAAACCGGTAATATCAGAAGACGGAGCGATCATTTTTCTCAACTTAAGGATTTCACCTTGCTCCTGACCGGGATTCAGTAGATGCAACGGTGTCCAGTTTATCAGTATGTTTTCCTTTTCATTGGGATCGACCATGACTCTGAATCTGTTCCCTGGATACAGAATAGAAGGCTTTATAAGGTTTGGATTCTCTATATAAACTGTTCTGTAGGTATCATGATCTTCGGTGCTTATCTCCAGTTCTATCCGCATGACAGGTCCGTCACCTGTCATTCTCGTTGTTTCATAGATCGATACAAATCTGGCGACACCGATCAAACCGGTATTCATGAGCCTGTCTGTCATTATGCGCGTCTGTTTCAAGCTCACGGACAGAGTAACTATTGCAAGCAGAGGCGCCAAAATAAGTAACATCCCCGCAATGAAATGACCGTTTAGAAGTAGCGGTATAAGTTTGTCAGATAATTGGGTGCTTTGTATTACCAGAAAACTTCCCAGCAGGAAGAATGGAACAGCCAGCATCATTGACAGCCACCAGCGATTCCTGCTGCGCAATTCCGGATTCATTCATATCTCCCAACATTGTAATTCAAAAGCTGCAGAACAATGATAAAGAGCCATTGTTAAGAGAGTATTAAGAATTAAACAGGATTTTGTTCACAATTCTTTAATAATTCCTTAACTCCTGTTGCTGATAATCCACACATTGGTCCAAGAGATATGACAACAGATATCACGAAACACATGCAGGAAAGGAATGGATATGAAAATTTATCTCGCACTGGTCCTGGCCTTTGTCTTTGCGCAAACAGCGACAGCTGTTACGGAAACTTGCGACTGGGAGGGGACTTATACCATCATGGGATATTATGGTACTGGAGATCCGGCAGTCTTCGCGACGATTGCCACCGATCCTGTCCATGGAGGTTCACAGTCTCTCTGTCTTGAAGACAACTCACCGAGCGGAACACCGCAGGCATTCGTTGCGTGGATCACCGGGCTTTCAGATGGAGATGTGGTAGATGGATCATTCTGGCGGTATGACATAACACCTGGAGCCGCCCCATCCTGCCGCATTTATGCCCACTGGAACGATGACCCCGGCGATATAGGTGGCTACAACGGCAGCGCCGGTGGTTCAAGTGATTATGGTTCGGGAGAAGGATGGGATCTTCATTCTCATTCCTGGACGGTTGAAGGAGGTCATACAGGTCTGGTCATCGAGGCGAGAATCTATTCAAGTGCTGGTGATATCGTGTGGATCGATGATATGACGATAACTTCTCCTGATGGAACTTCAATCATGACTCCGGCGAATAACACTTCCCTTGAGCGGAATACCTGGGCTGACATAAAGGCGACATTCTGAAAAGAAAACCGGATCGGATTTTCCCGGATTTACCATCTGGTTTGAGCAAACAGCGGGGAGGATAAATACTTCCCCGCTTATTTGCTTGATCAGGTTTCTGGAGAAGCTCTATGATTTACAGTTCAAATGAGCAGTACTAATCGATCATATGAAAAGACTGTTCCTGCTCTCATGAGCCTCTGCCAGAAATTTCGCAACTCCGCAGTATTCAAGATTCTTGTAATCAACCATCTCTTCATGTTTCATTCCCATTAAATCCATTGACATCTCACAGATAAAGATATTGATGTTCATCTCCTGAGAGAGTTCAAGCATTTCAGCGAGCGTGACGATATTCTTCTTCTTCATCAGATGTTTCATGAGAGAAGTTCCCGCACCGGCCATATTCAGCTTTGACAGTTTCAACTTATCAAATCCCGTCGGAAGCATGAATCCGAACATCCTGGACATAAAGTCTTTCTTGACTTTGAATTTCTTCCTCAGGGCAGCGGTTCCCCAGAATGTGAAAAACAGTGTAACCTCTGATCCCATCGCTGCTGCTCCTGTTGCTATAATGAAAGCCGCAATAAGTTTATCCAGTGAACCGGAAAAAACAACTATCGATAACTTATCTTTTGGGCTTTCCTTTTCCAGCAGTTCAATTCTGTCCTTCAATTCCTGAATCTGCTCAACCATATTCTCCATAGTATTTTCTCTTTTCTCTTTGTTTACTTTTTGTATAACCAACTTTGTAATATTGGTTTTACACCATCAGTAATAATGCCTTTATGTATCTCTGGATGCACCTGATTAAATTCAACCCTGATCCATTTGAGCTTTCAGGAAAGATCTGACGAATCCTGCCACATATAAATCAAAGATGTTAATAGAGCTTTCCCAGGGCACTCCTTTTGAATCTTCCTGGTCTGGCAAGTAATCCAAGAGGAAAAGGATCCTCACGATTTTTATTATTTTCGCTTGCCCATTCCTCTGCAAGTTCCTTTAATTCCTGTGCTGCTATTAGAACAATGTTGCGACCAATATTTTTTGAAGCATATCTTACTGCAATTGCTTCAGATGTATCAGTAAACGCTGGAGCAATAACGAGAAATATAGGTACATGCTTATTTGCATTTTCCATGTATGAGTGGAACTGCTTTAAATGAGAATTCAAATCAACTTCCCCAGGAATTTCCTTGCTTTTATTATCCCACATTATATACATGTCCTTAAAGCTTAAAAGACCATCAGGTTTGTTTGTTCCGGGTTGGTTTAAAGGTGAATGGTTGAGATATTTCTCGAACAGATAATCTGTTGCCTTTTCAAACTTTGATTCAATTTCAATATCTTTATCGATAACACTTTCAGTTCTTAAATGCTGTCTATCTCTATACGCTAGAGCAGTATAAACATCGTACCAAATTTTTCTCTCATCTTCAATGTCTTCGACACGTCTAATTTGCATTGAATCATAATATTCTATAATTCGGTTGATCCGCTGATCCTTTGTCCCACTTTTCGCAAGTCCTATTTCAGAACACCAGTCATGCAACTCATCCGTACTGAAGAATTGAAGCGTTTTGCATGGTGCGACTCTTTCTATAATTTTTTCCTTGAGAAGGGTAACACTATAAGATGGCTTGAAATCAGCGTTTATAGACTTTAGAATACTCTGAAGAACAGCTTTTGTTCTAAAAAATTTGTATGAGATCATGATTGTATAGCCATCACGCCTCATTTCCTTTTTAAAGAGCTTCTTCATAACCTCTGCAAGCTCTTCTGGGATTAGATCAAAATAGCGTCCTCTGTCGTCTTTTATCTGGAATAATAATCCAAGTCTTTGCAGAATACTTCTTGATTCTCTTACTTCAGATCGGCTATGAAGCTCATTATTCGCTTTAGGATATTTTCCAAGCTTCGCTTCAAGTATGCGGTGTTGGTCTGTAGTAATTCCTAATCTAGTTCTCAGTCTTCTAAGGAGATTGGCTTCATCCGGAGATTTAGTATTTCGATGTTCCCAAGCTACACCAAGAACGAAGTTATACAGACAAAGATTCTTAAACATTTCACTGCTCTTGCTACCCGCTAGATCGGCAATCTCTACTTCATTGGACCTATCAACTATGTTCTGTTCCATTGAGACAACTTTTTCTTCAAGTTCATCGGATGGAATTCCGAAACCAAGCTGCTCAGTCAGAATATCTATTAGTATTAACTTCGATAAGACTCGTGTACAAAGGTTATCGGAAGAGAAGAATGCTTTCTCAATACTGTTTTTGACAGTTTCTTCGTGTAGGTATTGTGGTTTAACAGCAAGCAAAGCATCCCGGAGTTCATCCTCTTTTAGATTTCGACAATCGATTACATGAGCACTGGCAATACGCTTAAGAACATTTGCCGGGTATATGTTTTGGACTGTTTCATCAAACCTCATTATTACCTCCAAACAGAAAACAAATTATTCATTTATTAAATATATATTATTAAAAGATATCGTAAATACCATTGGAAATGCTGCTATTTTGAATGCTAGCACATAGAATGATCTGATTCAACTTATATTCCGGACCGGAAATGAAAATGTTGCTGAGCACTAATTACAACAAGTCAATGTTTTTCGTGAATTTACGAATTTTTCATAGGAAATTATCGTAATTTCTACTACTTTTTGCCACTTGCTGTACCTAAATTTATTTAAACCCGATAAGTTGACAAGGATATTCGCAAACGTGATCTCTTGACCGAATGCCGGTTATTCGATTTCGAGGAACACTGTGGGATCATCCAGTTCTTCGACTCTTCCGATAATTGTCGTTTCTGTATCACCATGTTCTTTGAGAGCGTTTACAAGTGCTTCGGCCTGATCCGGTTTTACAGTTGCCAGCAATCCGCCTGAAGTTTGCGCTTCGGCGAAAAGTATGAAATATCTCTTATCAAGATTTGCAGGCATCTTCAGGTGGGGCTCAACGAATTCCTTGCATTTGCATACTCCGCTTGGATTGAATCTGTCAAGCAGATCCGGAAGACCTGGAAGAAGAGGAACATCTGCAGAATGGAAAACCAGTTTTACTCCTGCATTTCTTGCGATTGGAAGAGCGTGTCCGAGGAGTCCGAACCCTGTTACATCGGTAAGGCAGCTTATGTCGAATCGCTGCATTACGACAGAAGCGTACATGTTAAGGCGCTCCATCCAGTAGACGAAAAGAGAGAACTGTTCTGTGGTTAGTCCTTCATTTAACATAGCATCACAATAGATGCCTGTTCCGATTGGTTTTGTAAGAATAATTACGTCACCGGGTCTGGCGTTGTCATTGGTCAGAGCTGATTCGGGATCGGTCAGCCCTGTAACACTCATACCATATACCATTTCTTCCTGTTCGAGCGTATGTCCGCCGAGTAGTACAACTCCGGCTTCATGCAGTTTTTCAGCACCGCCAATAAGAAGTTCCTCAATTGCTTCCGGCGGGATTTTTCCCGCAGGATAAGCAAGATGGTTCATGGCTGTTATGGCTTTCGCTCCCATGGCCCAGATATCGGACATGCTGTTCGCGGCGACAATCCGGCCGAAACTGCGGGGATCATCCACTATAGGGTAGAAGAAATCAACAGATTGCACCAGAGCGACACTGTCTGAAATTTTATAAACTCCTGCATCGTCCATTGTCTGCATACCCACTATAAGATTGGGCGAATCAGGCAACGGTAGTTTTTCAAGTATCCCGGCCAGCCTGGTCGGGTTCAGCTTGCCTGCTCAACCGGCGCAGGGGCCGTAGTCCATGAGGCGTATCGTCTTCCCTGAAGGAAGAGATCTCTCAGGTACTCCGCCACCCTGCAGTTTGCTCAGAAGAAACTCGCAGTAGGTCTTCTGGTGCCTGTCGTGATGGAAAGGGATGCACTCCTTGCAGTTTCCTCTTCTTCTGCAGTCAGAGGGACACGGGCAGTTCTTTCCATCGTAGAGTCCGGATTCTTTCAAATCAGTCCATCTCTGAAAATGATTAAGAAAATAACATACCAGCACTATAAGGATATATACAAAAAATACTGTAAAAAGAAATAACTAATCCAGATCGTTATCTGAAGCTTTGAAACCCCGTTTCTTCTTCAGCAGGCTGCGTTCCCGTTTCTCCTGAAGCCTCTTTTTCTTCGCGGCGAGAGTCGGCTTCGTTGATTTGCGTTCTACCGGTTTCTGAGCCGCCTTTTTGAGCAGTCTGATCAGTCTCTGTACGGCATCATCACGATTCATGGTCTGTGACCGGTATCGTCTTGCATGGATTATCAGTAAGCCTTCTCCTGTTATTCTGCTGCCGCCGATTTTTTTCAACCGGTTCTTTACAGCTTCGGAAAGAGACGGCGAGCCGTCAATATCAAATCTGAGAACTACGGCGGAGGAGGTCTTATTGACCTTCTGGCCTCCGGGTCCGCCTGAGCGTGTGAACTCGAATTCAAGCTCGGTTTCATTTATACTGATATTATCTGTTACTCTAATCATGCTGCTGTCTTTACTGTTGACCGGTTTCAATTTCTTCTGCATTATGTATATAATCGTTCAAACGGTTTGTAAAAGAAAGGAGTGCTTATGAATCCTGTCCTTCCGATTGTCGGCATATTCATTCTTGCGGGTGTTATTATCTGGATTGTTTTCATGTTTGAGAAGAAGAGAACTTCAGCCTGGGAATCGATATCACATCGACTTGGAGCGAAATTCACTCCCAAAGACACAGAAAGACATGCTCGCTTTCCGTTTCGACTCTTCAACAGTGGAACCAATCGAAAAATGAAGAATTATCTGGAGTGGGAATCGGAAGGAGTAACGGTTCATCTTGCTGATTATCAGTACACAACATATCACAGCACCGGCAGAGGACGTTCATCAAAGGTTCATAAGCAGACGATCTGCATTCTTGAAAAAGAAGGGCTCGATCTGCCGACGACATTCATGCGGGGCCAGGTGGCGTTGTTCGACTGGGTTGGAGAAAAATTCGGCGCTCAGGATATAGATTTTACGGAAGATCCCGAATTCTCAAAAACATTCGTGATCAAGGGGGATGAAGTTCGAACACCTCAGGTATTCGGGCATGAGTTGAGGCAGCACCTTCTGCAGCAGAGGAAAGCTTTCAAGACTTTAGAGATGAGCGGAAATGCTTTGATGATCAATTTCGGGAAACGGAGGAATCCTGAGGAGTACGCTGACCTGGTTGGCATCGCGATGCCCGTTTTCTACATGGTCAATAACAGATCAGCCTGGTAGATACCTCACCGTCTGATCATCTGACTCGATAGTTAATCCAGCCTCCGAGCAGAATCAGTCCTGCGCCTGCAAAAACAGCAATACTCGGTATAGAATTGAAGAACGCGATCTGCCAGAGCATTGAAAAAGTCACGCTGAGGTAGCCGTATATTGCAACCTTTCCACCCGGGGCGTATCTGTATGCTGTAGTCATGAGAAGCTGCCCCGCGGCGCCGAAGATACCAATGCATAACAGTAGAATGAGTGATCGGGAATCCGGTATTACTCCGTTTCGGATAACAGCAGGCAGAAAGACCAGCGACATCAGCAGTGAGAACCAGAATACTATTATCAGAGGTTTGTCAGTTTTCCTGAGAGCTCTCAGTGCCGTGTATGCGCTTCCCGCGAATACTGCTGAGAGAAGGGCGAAACCTGCTGGAGGAGTAATCGGAATTACACCCGGTCGAAGTATTACCACGACTCCTCCAAGTCCAAGAAAAAGCGCGACAATCTGAGCTTTCCTCAGTCTTTCCTTCAGGAACCACCAGGCGAAAATAAGGACGAAGAAAGGGCTCAGCCTGTTAATCGTTACTGCCTCGGCAAGAGGCATATTTTCAACAGCAATGAAGTATGTAAGCATCCCTGCAATTCCGAAAATCGACCTTGCTCCCAGCAGGCGGGGACTTCCCGGTTTCAACGGGATTTTCCTGATCAGCAATATGAAAAGAGTAATGATCGCTGAGATCGAAGCTCTCGCAAAGAGCTTCTGTGAAACTGAAACACCCGCTTCAGGCGGGATAGATTTTACACATACGGGAACCAGTGAGAGAAACAGAGTGGCGATTATCATGTAGAATGCCGCTCTCATGCCCGAAGTAAGGTTCATCAGGGTATTCTGATCAATTCGTATTTCGTTGAACCCATGCCCAGCGATTCCGCAATCGTGAGCTGAAGTTCGCCATCGATATCAGGGCGGAATACCACGAATTTATCGTCTCCAGCACCAGCTTTCCCTGCAACCGGTGAATTCGAAGCTGACGGAGCAGAAGTGACAAGATCCAGCGAAGCCTTATCCAGCGCGACAGGATCGGTGGAAACCAGGATACCGATATCATCGACAAGTGGAGGGTGTGTATCATGCATGCAGTCGCAATCCGGAACTACAGTTGTGAGAAAGTTCACGTACAGAACAGGATTCGCGGTTTTCGCTGTAATTGACGCATATTCAACCATTCTTCTCATGAAGACATTCATTTCCTGATTCCAGCTGACCCTGATTGCGCCTTCCGGGCAACGTCCGAGACACTCCCCGCAGCCTGTGCAGGATTCGGTGTTGATAATTGCGAATGCATTGATTGTAATAGCATTTGAGGGGCAGTTGGCAGAACATATTCCGCATGCAGTACAACTGTCACTTTTGATATTCGGTTTCACTGAAGAATGCTGATACAGTTTTCCGGCTCTGGATGCACATCCCATTCCAAGGTTCTTTATTGCTCCTCCGAATCCGGTAAGGAGATGACCTTTGAAATGGCTGATTACAATCATGGCATCAGCGGTGCAGATTATCGAGGCGAGATGAGCTGTGGATGAATCGAATTCATCGGGCATTTCAATAAGAATCTCATTCTCACCGTGCAGACCGTCGGCAACGATGAATGGGGGCGTGTCCGGAGTGCCGAATCCATGTTCCGCGGCTAGGCGTATATAATCCGGAGCTGACATTCTTCGACCGGGATAAAGCACGGTAGTGTCAGTGAGGAATATCCGGTCTACAGGAAAATCCAGTGCGTTGATAATTTTGTTTACATTTTCCGCGCTCACATATGATGTATTTCCCGCTTCACCGGGATGAATTTTCACTGCAACAAGATCCGTTGATTTCAATTTCACAGCGATTCCCGGATTCTCCAGCAGCTTTGTGAAAGCTCCGGGAAGATCTATTTTCTCCTCTGAAAGGAAGAAAACCTGTGGCATGTTAACCTCCTTTAACAGGATTCAATCTATTCATCATCCTTGCTTGCGGAATATACGCTGTTTATAGATTAGGGTATGAAATACCTGAAATGGGTCGAGATCGAGGAGTCAGCTCCCGACTGGAATCTCCGTCAGTTAAGGGCATGTTCGGAAAGTAGGCAGAATTTTCCGGTCTGCGCCGTCGTTAAAGCCAACGCATACGGACATGGTGTCAGGGAGATTGCCAGCCTGCTTCCCTCAGCTGCGTGGTTCGCCGTGAATTCCCTCGATGAAGGGCTTGAACTCAGACATATTGGAATTGAGCGTCCCGTCCTTCTGCTGGGTTATGTGCTGCTGGATAGAATTGCTGAAGCAGTTGAAGCTGATCTTCGCCTTACAGTCTACAATATCGAAACGCTTGAAAAGCTGAAGGAAGCGGTAAGTCCGGAAAAACCCGCCAGAATTCATATCAAGATCGAAACCGGAACAAACAGACAGGGAATACTGCCGGAGAACTTGCCGGAATTTCTCAGTCGTGCGGCTCTGATTCCCGGAATAAAGATAGAAGGTCTGTCAACGCATTTCGCCAATATTGAAGATACTCTGAATCATGATTACGCAGTAACGCAGCTTCACCGCTTTGAAGAAGCTCTAAGGTTAACAGGAGATGCGGGCGTTCATCCTGAAGTGATTCACACTGCATGTACAGCAGCTGCGATACTTTTTCCTGAGACTCACTTCAACATGTTGAGGACTGGAATCGGGTTATACGGTTTATGGCCTTCAAGAGAAACGTTTCTCTCTGCCCAGACTGCCGGAAGACCTGTCCCTGATCTTAGACCTGTTCTTTCATGGAAAACGAGAATTGCTCAGATAAAAACAATTCCATCAGGGAGTTTCGTAGGATACGGATGTACATTCAGGACTAATAGGAAGACAAGGCTTGGAGTACTGCCGGTAGGTTACGCGGACGGTTACGACCGAGGGTGTGGAAACTCCGCACATGTACTGATCGGGGGGAAACGTGCTTCGCTGCTTGGAAGAGTGTGCATGAACCTGTTAATGGTTGACCTTACCGATATTCCCCGGTCCCGCCTGGAGGATGAGGTTGTACTGCTCGGAAAAGATGGAGATGAGAATATCTCCGCTGAGATGATGGCGGAATGGGCAGGCACGATAAATTACGAAATCGTTACCAGGATCAGTCCGTTCATACCCAGAGTGATAATGAGAGGATAAGAAAGTGCATATTGATGTGATAGGTGTCGATGGATCAAAGCAGTATGGATGCTGTCTATGTTCAATGCTTCTTGGTGAGTCGGTCCTGCTTGATGCAGGATCAGCGTCCATGCTTTCGGGAATACAACAGGATAACGTTGAAATGGTTCTTCTTACTCATGCACACCTTGATCATGTACTTGAACTGGGTTTCATGATTGATGCTACAGTTTCCCGCAGAGATGAACCTCTGAGGGTTATGGGAAGCAAGGCCTGTCTTGATGTGGTTAAAAAACACTATATGAACGATCTGCTGTGGCCGGATTTCAGCAGGATTAAAACCTCCCGCGGTCCTGCTCTCGTCTATGAAGCAATAAAGGACAGAGAATGGTTCGAGCTTCCGGGGGGAATCAATGCCTGGTCAGAACCGGTTTGTCATAGCGCAGGCGCCAGGGGATTCCTGTTCCGATCCAGTACTGGTTCCATCCTGCATACAGGTGATACCGGACCAACAGAAACACTCTGGAAAAGAGGAGCAGAGCTTGACGACCTTAGAATGGTTATTGCGGAAGTATCATTTCCGGACAATCAGACCGATATAGCTATTGCCAGTAATCACCTTACACCAGCTCTTCTGGAGAACGAACTGAAGAAACTGAACAAACCTGATGTTCCCGTGTACACGTTTCATCTAAAACCATGGCTGAGACATGAAATCGAGCGGGATCTTGCGCGGAGATTCCGCGACAGAGTAGTAGTACTCCGCCGGGGTGACAGACTGGAATTTTAGTGGCGTCAGGTCTTCACTTCTAACATTTCAGAGCATGTAGAACACGACAACGCTTAAGAGTGTTGTAGTATCATCGAAATATTGATAGTAATGATCGTTATCGGGCAGACCTCTTCTTGATCTGTTCCTGTAGTAATATCCAAATTGAGTTTTTACAGGATCGAAACTCATTTCCAAACCCATGGAGAATCCCATTCTTGTGTTATTGCAGTGTGGAGCATCGGTGAATGAGACTCCCAGAAAAGTATTCAGGAAGGATGCAGTGGGGTTTTCTAATATCAGCCGGCCAATGTATTCCGCATCTTTCCCGGGCGAAATGATTTCACACTCGAATCCGATCTTCGAGTTCTTCAGGTGTTCAGCAAGTATCAAAATTCCAATCGCTGTCCTTGTCGGATAGTGATCGGTGGGGGATGCAATTACAAGTCCAGCGTTACCTAAACTGAATTCAGCCCTGATACCGCCATGCCAGCAGAACTGATTCTCACTCCAGGACAGATCATACTGGGTAATAATAGTAGAATCGGACGTGTATTCATTATCAGTCTCCTTGATATCCGTTGATCCGAACCTCATCCCACCTGATACTCCTATGTTCAGGTTATCGGATAGAGAGTACGAAAAGCCGGCAAGCGCTTCATGAAGGATCCCTTCTGAATCAAGGTACTGTAACATAGTAATCTCCTCGGGAATATCAGGCTTGCCGAAGATGTAATTTATGCCGGTATAATCGAAGCAGGAGACCATGCAGTAACCTGCGGCTGCTGACAGCTCTTCAGTGATTCCAAAGCTGAAAGCTCCATATGGTGAGAATGGTAAATCTTCTCCTCTTTGAATCACAGGAAGTATAGTGCTCCTGACAGGAGTTGTTTCGGTCCAGCCGCCATAGCTCAAACCAAGGGAAATTGTTTCAGCGCCAAAGCCGGGGATTCCAGCAGGATTTAGAAACAGAGAATACGCATCGTCAACTCCGACAGTCATCACGCCTCCGAGAGCCAGACATCTCGGGACCAGGCATGGTAATGGTGTCCCCTGACCAAGAGCATCGATGAAGCCGAAAGCGGCAGATTGTCCGGAAAGGAGAAAAAGACATAAAAGTTTAATAATGGCGACAAATCCAACTGATTGCTTCGATGATTTCTGCATACTGATTCGTTTTTCCTTTTTGGGATGATTTATTACTAATAATTCTAAATAATGCGAAAATTTTACAACACACTAAATTAAATATAAAGAAGGATACTTATTACAGCCAGATTGTCTGACAGTTCTGAAGTAGCGCCTTGCAGAACTTCAGGAATTAGTGATATTCGTTTTGAGTTATGAGGAGTTCTATGATGAAATACCGGAGGGATTCATGAAAACCGGCCTTGATCGATTACGGCGGGAGATGCTTCCCGGCAGATATATTGGACTGCTTTCTCACTATGCTGCTGTTGATTCACAGTACAGATTGTCAGTTGATGTGCTTGCCGGAATGGATGGAATAGAACTCACCGCGTTATTCGGACCACAGCACGGGTTCTGTGGTGAAACGCAGGACAACATGATCGAGTGGGATGGATATACTCATCCTGACTACGGTATCCCGGTTCACAGCCTTTACGGGAATACCCGTGAACCCACTTCTGAAATGCTGGAAGGGCTGGACTGTCTTGTAGTTGATCTTCAGGACGTTGGAGCCAGGTATTACACCTATGTCTACACAATGGGATACTGCATGAGAAGATGCTCCGAACTCGGAATTCCTGTTGTCATCCTGGACAGGCCTAATCCTCTTGGAAATTCGGTAATCGAGGGGAAACCACTGCTGCCGGGATACGAATCGTTTGTCGGTCTCTACCCGATACCGGTTCGTCACGCGCTGACAATCGGAGAACTCGCAAGGTTGTTTGCCCGTTTCGATTCCATTCCTGAGCCCGCGGTTATTGAAATGACCGGATGGAACGGTCAGGGGATTTCCGATGAATATTCCTGGGTGTACCCTTCACCAAACATGCCTTCGCCTGACACTGCCCTTGTCTATCCCGGAATGTGTCTTCTGGAAGCGACAAATCTCTCCGAAGGGAGGGGAACCACAAGACCGTTCAACGTATTCGGAGCCCCATGGATCGATGGAAAAGAGCTCTGTTCCAGGTTGAACGGAACCATATGGACGGAGGGAGCGGTACTCAGGCCACATGCCTTCCTGCCCACATTCAATAAACACAGCGGAGTAATGTGCTATGGAGCTGAAATCCATATTATCGACAGATCCTGTTTCAGATCCTTGAGAATGACACTGGGCATTCTTCTTGAAACTTTCAGATATTCACAGACTCGGTGGAATCCTCCGCCGTACGAGTACGAATTTGAAAGAATGCCCGTAGATATCCTTACGGGTAGTTCGGAAGTGAGAGAGGCAGTGAAGGCAAGAAATAAGAGTATTCTAATTGAATTTGCAGAGGGTGATCCTTCCGGTCATACCGAACTGACCAGAGGTGTCTTGCTGTATAACAGGGAATTCCGCAGGTGAAAATAGGAATACTGTCAGACATCCACGGCAATCTTCCGGCTCTCGAAGCTTCATGGGATCTGTTTGAAGATGAAGGAATTGAGCAGGTCGTCTGCCTTGGTGATCTCGTTCAGTTCGGTCCTTATCCCGGAGAAGTCATTGATTTCGTGAAACAGCACAATATGGATATCGTTCAGGGTGACTGCGATCGGACAGTTGCAAAAGGGAGGAGCGATACCGGAGACAGCTACCCTAATATTCACTGGGAGCAGCTGGCGCGGAAAACACTTAAATGGACGAAAGACAATATCACTGATTCTCAGAGGAAGTTCCTTCAAAAGCTGCCATCTGAATTAAGGTATCAGATCGGAAGCAGGAGGATTCTGTGTGTTCATGGCCTTCCAGGAAAAATTTCCAGTGGTATTCAGCCGAACATGCCGAACGAGGCCTATGATCTTCTTTTTAAAAGAAACTCCTGTGATGTGCTCGTTCTCGGGCATACTCATGAGATGTTTCTCAAAGGGCGCGGTTCACGGATGATAGTCAATCCGGGCAGTGTCGGCGGCGGGACAATTCCGGGTGAATCGACTGTAGCCGTGATTGAAGTTGATGAAGAAAATACTACAACATCGGTCTGCTGGCATCGCGTTCCGTACGATACTCAGAAGTTCGAGACGAAGTACAAAGCGGAAGGTCTTCCGGAGATATTTCTCAGGTGTATACTCCTTGGCAGAGATCCAAGGGGAGAATGGCATACACATGTTTGGAGGCAGAAATGGGCAGAACAATAGTAGAGAAGATCATGTCCTCTCACAGTGGAGATGATTGCAGAGCCGGTGATGTCGCGTGGATTGAAATTGACAACAGAACAGCAAGAGATTTTGCCGGAGCAAGTGTTGTCGGAAATCTGGAGAAGTATGGCGGTGATTCTCCAATTGACGATAAACAGAAGACATTTTTCACATTTGACTGTAATGTGCCCGCGAATACAATTCCATATGCCAGCAACCAGCACAGAATCAGATTGTTTGCAAGAAAGTATGATCTGAAAGTCTTCGATGTTGATGCCGGGATAGGTTCACACATAGTAATAGAAGGGAAATTCGGAAAGCCGGGTACAACCACTGTCGGGACGGACAGCCATCTTAATATCATGGGTTCGGTCGGTGCTTTCGGCCAGGGAATGGGTGACGTGGATATTGCTTATGCCTTCAAGACCGGAAAAGTCTGGTTCGAGGTGCCGCCTACGGTGAAAGTTACTCTTGAGGGAATCCCAGCACAGGGTACAGAGGCAAAGGACGTTGCCCTGGCAATGCTTCGGAGATTCAACAACCACGAGCTTCTCGGAAAGGCTGTCGAGGTTTACGGTCCCTGGATGGAGAAGGCTACACTGGAAGACTGTATTACTTTCTCAAGCCTCGCCACCGAAATGGGTGCCATCATTGGCATGATTCCACCAAATGACACTGTACTCAATTTTTTCGGCATATCCAGAGAAGAAGCGGTATACGCGGATTCCGACGTGGAATACTTAGAGGAATACGTACTTGATATCAACGGGCTTGAGCCTCTTATAGCAGCTCCGCCAAGCCCATCCAATGTTTCGCCCGTAAGAGAGCATAGTGATGTAAAAGTCGATGGTGTATTCATAGGCAGCTGCACCAATGGAACCTATCAGGATCTGAAGTATGCTTCGGAACTTCTTAAAGGGCGTAAAGTAGCTCCCGGAGTCATGCTCAAAGTGGTTCCCGCAACGAGAGAAACGTGGTCGAGATTGCTTGATGAAGGACTTCTGAAGGATATTTTCGACGCTGGCGGTATCATCAGTAATGCAGGCTGCGGAGGATGTGCGTCAGGTCAGATCGGTATGACCGGCGAGAAAGAAATTCAGGTAAGTACATCCAATCGGAATTTCAAAGGCAAGCAGGGCAGGGGAAACACTTATCTTGCGGGGATCGGAACGGCTGTGGCCTCGGCAGTACTTGGAAGAATTGCGTCAGTTCATGAACTGAAGGAGGTGCGGGAATGACTCGCGACATGATCCTCAGAGGAAGACTATGGGTACTGAAATCCGGAGAAAGCCTCTTCAGTGATATTGATACTGATATGATCTATCACAATGCTCATCTTGCTGTAACCGAAATTGAAGAAATGGGCCAGTTCGCTCTCGGCAATCTTGATGGTTACATGGATTTTGCCGCCAAGGCTCAACCGGGTGATATCATTCTGACCGGTGATAACTTCGGTTCAGGCAGTTCCAGACAGCACGCGGTGGACTGCTTCTCCGCTCTTGGAGTTCAGGCAGTAATCGCAAGATCCTTCGGAGCGATATACAAGCGAAACGCGATCAACAGCGGTTTCCCGATTATAGAACTCCCCGGACTTCCCGATAATCTTTTCGAGCAGTTCGATGAAATCGAGCTTGATCTTGAAAAAGGTGTTCTTTCGAAAGGGGAAAAGAGTTTCCAGGGAAACCCCATGAGCAAGGTTGCAAAGGATATTTACCTGGCAGGAGGGCTTTTTCAGTA
>CBDVBK010000059.1:0-22619 GCA_965372215.1 uncultured bacterium
CATATGTATTATTAGCAGATATTAGATATTAAAGAGTTTTCGGAAAGGGTCTAGCTAGTTTCATAATTATCATTTCTCTTCTCCACCATTCTTACATAAATTTCAAGAATGAGGAACTTAGTCCGAAACTGCTCGTATTACTGTTCATCCTTCTTTTTCAGAATTCGGGAGGTTTTCATGATGGTTTCACTATCGTTATGGTTGTTTCTATAGAGGTGAAAGAAAGCAGTGAATTCAGAATGGATCTTCTATAATATTTGTGTGCCGGACTATCTGAAAACATATGTATACTTACTCCAATCGACAATTTTCACTTAATCCACTCTATTGAACCTTAAGAGGAAATCTGAGAATTATATGATAATCTGACCTACAGTTTCCATCAGATTCATATATAAATTTAAGTACCTTAAGAAACCTTTGACTCTCTTTCTCCATCGTTTCAACATAATCAAGCTTACCTATTGTTATTTCAATTGTGCCCATATGCTTTTTATATTGCTTAACGAATTCATCAAAATCATCTCCTTCATAATACGCAACAATGAAGAAATATTCTAGGCCAATTTGATCGTATCTAGTTGTTTTTTTCACATGTGTCTTTAATTTTTCTTTATAGTCAGAAGAAGATAACCTAAGTGCTTCTGCAATTAAGATAGTATTCCCTTCATTATCCTTAACAATCCAATCTCTTTCACCAACACCGCCATGACTTGACATTTCACCAGTTGCACTGAGTCCACCTCTTGATTGATCCCCAACTGACCAATTCAGGAAGCATAATCTATTTCGAAGAATTGATGAGAATACGTCATTATACTTATTCTCATCATTTAGAAACCGTACTGTACCCACTCGTTCAAGAATCTCGCGAGCTATATCTATATGACATTTGAGTAGATATCTCTCAACAGTATTATACTCCTCCTCAGCTACAACTTGTACAGCCTTGGAGGGGGAACAATGTAATAATTCATTGAATATATTTCTCATTAATGCTGGATTATATTCATCGTGTTGAATATTAAAACCTTGAGTATGATTTGGTTGTTCGGATTGGTAATTTTCAATGTATTCAGGTATTTTACCATAAGCTAAAAAATATTGCTTGGCCTCGGAAATGAATCCATCTTGCCTAAGTTCTCTTCTCTGCAAATTCCGTAAAACGAGATTAAAGATCTCTTTGGAGTATCGATAACCTTCATCGAGGACAGATAGATTGGAATCGAACTGATTGTCCTCATGTCCTCTATGCATAGCTAAGAGGCGATTGTATTGGAATTTATTCCCCAATTGCTTAATGAGCTCTTTGGGAAGTTCACTGGCAATGCTTTCCCATTTTTGTAGAATCCTCTGGAAACCCTCAGTAGAGTCTGAACCATTCTTACCAACTCTGGTTTCTTCAGCCTTAAGCTCAGCTGCAAACGCATTAACAATCAATGATGGGGAACCAGGCATTTTCTCTAAAAGGGTATTGAATTTCCTGCTTGCCGCAAATGGATCAGTATCCATTTCCGCTAAAGCTCTATAGAAGCGGAGAGTTCTTTGGATCTTTTCAGACTGTTCAATAGTTATAGTCATTCCGGGTTCAAGCTCAAGAATATTCTCGTAGTCCTGAGATAAATACTCTGCATTCTCGTTTAGATATGCTTCGATAATTCTTAACCTGGCAAGTCCCAATAACCAGTGTTTTCGAGCAGGAGTACCCTCAAAGATTCTTGAATCCCACTTCTCGACCAAACGAGGTACAATATCCTTAACTTCAGCCAACACACCAAGTTCTGCAGTTGTCATTATTCGAGAAATAAGTGAACCATCAAGCCAAGCATCCTTGCCAAGTCTTTCTTTGATTAACTCCATAGCTGTGGTTACCAAATTAGGATCCGATGAATGATCCACAACAGTGTGCAGAAAGAGAATAGATCGTGTGTTTGATAAGTAGGTATCTGAAAACTGCATTCTTCCTGCTGCAGAAAAGGAATCAATGGCTTCAATTATTTCAGTTGACATAGTTACAAACTGATATTCATACATAGGAAATTCATCCGAGTCATCTAAGGGCTCAATAAGAACAGTTAATTCCTGCATATTGAAGCCTTTTAATAAACCGAGAATTGCTGATTCAACATTGGTTTTCACTGCATCCCTATTGTGTCCCCAATCTGGAGATACCCTACCTTGTCTCAGATAATGATTCACCACTGAAGCATATATTTGGAGAAGAATGTGAAGCTGAAGTCTCAGTCTATTCACCCAACTGATTTTCAGTATTGGATGATATCCTGACGAAGAATTGATAGCTGAACTAATTGTTTTGTATGAATTTACGATACACTCTCTGAAATCAATAGGGTGCAGTATTCTATGTAGACTATTATTCTTTGCAAGCATGTATGCTAATGCATCCCATTGAAGACTAGATATATCTGATGCATCTCCATACCAAGAAACTGGTTTCATTCCATCAGCACTGCCGCAAACAGCCCTACGAAGTTCAGCATTGAATTCATCTAGAACTTGATTATAAGCATTTATTGAAAATGAGTTTATCACTTCTATTTCCGAAAAGCCACTGTGAGCAATCCAATCAATGAGACCGAAAACTTGAATAAATGGCACGATGGGAAAAGCTCTAAAATCTTGATTAGAATGCTCAGGCCATATTGCGGAAATAAAATCTGTTAGATCATTTAGAACTGATTTTGTTTCAGATCCATTTCTTTGGACAATATCACTCATAATAATAGCAATTACAGTTCTCAACCTAGTTTGTTCATGCTCCAATTTTGAAGAACTACCTTGCCGATTGTCGCAAAGGAGGGGCTCAATCCTTCGAGCAATAGAGTGCGTAATTTCGAGTAATATTCGAGCAACAGCCTTTGAATCAAATCTTGAGAGGCCTTTGGACAATATTCCCATAGCTTCATTCCAAAGGTCAGTTCGCACTTTAATAGCGCTTTTTTCTTTTTCAATAAAACTTTCCATTTGAAAGAGATGTGTATCAATATTGACTTCAGATAAAAGTTCAGCTCCAAAGCTGCATGTTTCAGAGTGCAACAGGAAAGATGGTAGTATTTCAGCACGTTGTCCCGTCAGTATAGATGGAAGTGAATAAGATAGAAATGGACATTCATCCGTCTTTAGTAATAATCGAAATACTCGATCGTAATGTGTAAGTCCTCTTACTCTACTTGGATGCTCATATCGCACAATACAATAAATGAGATCAAGTAACGGTTCTCTTGAAGATTGGACCAATAATCTATCCAAAGCTTGATCTCTATCTAGAGTGTTATCCCAAGATACGGCTTTTGAGTATAGAGATACGTCGTCAATAAGATATTCATTTTCTGAAAGTTGGAATAAGTATCGATGCTCAAAGCTGATTTTATGTTTTTCTTCTTCAATCGTACAATTTACATCGGGGTCTGTTGTAACTATTTCAAAGGATGCATCAAGAAACTCTTCTAAACTCTCTTTAGTCATATATTTCGGTGCTTCTAAATACTCTCGTGTAGTCTGTATATGTTGATACCATTTCATGAGTTTCTGTCTTGAGCTAAGCTTTATATCCGATTTTCGGATCTCTTCCCAAAACATAGCTGCTGCAACTGCGACAGTTGTTCCTCCTAGTTCAGCAACTGCCAGCCTAAGCTGCAATAGCAGCATATTATTCCCTTGAGTATTCACAACATCGCTATCAAGGCAGATTTTCTCAAGTTCTTGTGTAGTTGGTGTCAGTTCAAATACTCCTCGATGATTATTGGTGATCTCATCAACATCTTTCCTATTTAATACTGGGAACCAACTATCAGAATAACCATAATAATTAAGAGCACTTAGGATATCTGCTTCCTCGTCACTAAATGTAAGTTTAACCTCCCGCCTATTCATATTCAAAAAGTATGACCTAACTAAACCAGGAAGATGCACAACGCCCATGATCTCCCGAATAAAACCCTTTTGCAGAAGCTGTTTGTATAAAACATCAGCAGTTTCAGTAAAACTATCTGGAATAGTTGAAACAATATCTGCTACAATGTTTTTTGCATTTTGAATGGCTAGGTGTGATGGATTGAGCTCTGCTTTTAATATCAGTTTACACAATAACCTCGAAGCACACCATTCTGACTCATCTTTGTTTGGATAATCAGGGTTAGTTATTGATCTATCTTGAGAAATACGGTTCATATGAAGTCGGTGCTCTAACTTCTCAAGGCTTGTTGCAAGCATTCTATACCACCACCAGTGTTTGAGTAATGCCTCCATCTGTTAGGCTGGGTAATTGTCGCTGCGTTTCTATAACTGATCTGTTCATCATCATTCTTCTCTTCTAACTGGATGCTACACTAGGATCTGTGGGTTTTGGATCGAGTATGGTTTGGTAAACCGTTTTTATTTCAATTGCTTGTTGCATTTTGTCATAGATTTCGAGGATGAGGTTCTTAGTTCTATAGTCCCCGAATTCCTTTTCATCTTTTTTCTTCACAATCGGAAAGGTATCCATGATGTAGTCTACATCATCACGGTTGATGCCATAGAGGTGAAAAAAGGCGGCGTCGAGTTCGCAACGAAGTTTGACGCGGCGTTCTTCATCCCAGGTGAAAGGTGGACCAGAGAAGCCACAGTCTTCAGCAAAAGGCTTCATATCCCATGAAGTGTAGGTCAATTCAATGACACGCTTCATTATCCAATCACCGATTGTCTCATTTTTTGACCAATGACAGTCTTCATGAAAGACATCAGGATGCAGAACAGGAATTTGATTGACAAGGTAGAAATTGAGGTTGACTCCACCAATCTTATTTCGAACGATATAGTCAAGAATGTATGAGCATATATTAGCAAGCAACATGGTCTTTTGCTGTCTGGTTGTCTCGACCAACATAATTGGCGCACTGTTTCCAACTCCTGAAAACGGAATACTTGCCGGCATCAAAGTACGCTCATTGGTGGGACTAGTAACATTCGCAAATACAATTAACCATGAAGAGTGATATTCCTTAGGAATCCTTGACATTACTTCGATTTTCTCTACCCAATACAATGGAATTGCAGTTCTATTACGGTCCATATGCTCAGATACTGACAAATAGGATGGTTGAGCTTTTCGCTGTCTTGCTGTTTCACTAGTTATTACGTCAGCAGCCCTGTGATCCCAAAATGTTACCATCTTGGCTTCGTAGAGAGGTAGATACTTGTCGTTCCCTTTGAGGAAAATGTTACCCTCGAGCTTCCAGCCTGCAGATTCCAGGTCTTCGCGGGTTTTGAAGAGATGAGAATCGTTGGACATGTGGAACATCGTCATAAACTTGATGCCCCATGGATTCCCATTCCCTGGATCATTCTCGTTGATGAGAACCGGTACTCTCCTGTATATATCCTTTGTTATCTTCGCATCTCGCTTCGAGCGGAAGATGGGGCAGGTTTTTGTATTGGGATTAAGGAGTTCGATGTCATCATTTGAAAGAGTGAAACGCTTCTCAAAATCCTTGAGATCATTGGTGTCGAGCGCAAAGAAAACAAACTCTGCATTCGCTACCGGAATATCTGCGCCTGCAATAGTAAGTAAGCAGAATTTAATGCGACTATCAACAGCTGGAAATATCTTCTTCCGATTCTCAAAATCATAAAGGCTCACAAGTGATTGTTTCTCAATTAGATCCTGAAAGAAAAATTTTGTTGTATCATCAGTGGCAATGCCTGATGGAACAATGCAACCAACTCTCCCTCTACCATTCAGAAGATTACGATTCAGCTCAGCAAAAACCGTGTAGGTGTTTACATCCCCCCTTCCGCAAAGAGGGAAATGTCCAGAATTCCTGAGAAGACTGCTTGAGCCTTCCGATACCCGTTTTTCTTCTTCGAAGGCATGTAGCAATGCCGGATCAGTTTCCTTCAGTTGTAATATCAATTTCCTCCGAGCAGATGCATTCGGAGCATTAGCAATCTCCTCATTTCTTGAAGCAAAGAACTCCTTCTCCTGGAGTTTGACTCGCTCCCACGGAGGATTCCCCAGTACAACATCAAATCCATTCTTCTCTTCATCTTTGTAGAAAACCTCCGGATACTCCAGATGCCAATGGAAGAAGTTGTACTGATCTGCAAGTTTGTTAACCTCTTCCCGCGTCTCAATCGGGATTAAATTTGAATCCTTCTCCAGCTTCCTGATTGTATCGGTTGTTACTGGAGGGATTAGGTCAGGTGTTTTCTTCCACACGAAAGCCGCACACCAGGCATCCGCAATGAGTTTCGATTGCCTGAACTCTTCAGACTTCTTGATGGCTGAATATTCAACTTCCTTGGTTTTTATGTTCAGCAGGTTAGTATCTGCAAGATCATCAACTTCGGCTACTTTGTATCCAATCTGCCTGTATCTGTCTTCAGGTTTTTCTACTAGATCGAATCCCAGGGTCATCTGTCCACCCGTCTGTTCCGCTTTGTTCTTTTTCTTTAGCTGTGCGGCTGTTTTCTTATCATCACCTGTTATCGGCTTGAAAGCATCATCTGGAATGCCCTTCTTAATCAGTTGTGGTGTTGTACCCAGAAGGCTGTTACCGCACTTGATGTGATGATCGAGGAAGGAAAGTGGTTTGCCTGGTTCAAGGGCTTCCAGCCAGAGACTGACTTTGCAGAGTTCCACGGACATTGGATTAATATCAACACCGTATATGCAGTGTCCTATTACATCCCTGAGGGCTGTCTTGTATGGCTCCGGTGCCGGTTCTTCCTCTCCTGTTCTTATAGCTGCAAGTCTTTTTGCTATTCTATGAGCAGCAGCAATAAGGAAATGCCCTGAACCACTGGCAGGATCGCAGATCTTGAGGTTGAGGATGGCTTCCTCGGGATTGTCTGTATTCTTTATTGTTTGGTCTATCACCGGTTCAAGGGCTGAGTTCAGGAGTTCATTGATTAAACTGGTTGGTGTGTAGTAGCTGCCTGTGGTTTTTCTTTCATGTCCGCTTGCCACTTCCAGTTCGAAAGTTGCTGCTTCACTGTTGATGTGTGGATGAAGTTCAAGAAGTGATTCGTAGATACTTCCCAGTTCCTCGGTTCCGAGATTCCTGAAATCCGTTCTTCTGTAGCCCGAATTCTCTTTAACCTGAGATAGCGCTCTTATGGCATCCAGCAGGTATCGGTTGGAGATGTCAGAGTTGTTGAGGTTTTCCGTTGCGTATTTCGACCAGAGGAAACTCCCGAGTGCAGGAAGAGCAAGTTCTTTGCATCCTTCCTCGTTCAGAGATTTGAAGATAAGCCGGAGTGATCTCCAGAGGTCGGGATGCTTACCTCCCCTTCTTCTGTCTGATAGGTATCTGAGTCTTGTAAGGGAGTAGTATTTGTTGTACCTTGTCCTTGCTTCTTCATTCTCTTTATCCGGGATCAGGAGAAGATCTCTTGCCTCTGCAACGAATAGGAAGAGAAATCGGTAAACAATTCTAAGGAGCTGCCTGTAGTAATCCTGCTTGTCGAGGGTGCCGTTTCTGAGTTCTTCGCGGAGCTGTGTGTTAGAGGTGCTTGCCAGGAAACCCTTACCAAGTGACCTGATAGCTTCCTCTACTCCAACTCTGAGAGAATCAAGGGCTCTGGTTCCCTCTTCCTGTGCTGTTCTGGTCCATGTTTCCAGCCAGCAGAGTTCCGGTCTTTCATTCTCTACTCTTGATTGATGGCAGAGGAGCCAGAGAACTACAAAGTCGGAATAAGCTTCTCCCTCCATCATGCTTTCCAGGTCGAACTCTACGTAAGCCTGTCTTGTCATGGATATATTGTCTCTCAGAATCCTGAGCTTGTATCCGTTGGAAAGGAAACCCCAGAGATGATCTTCCGACCTGTTCAGGAACTCCTGCACCATGCTGTGAGGACTTTGTTTTGCTGCTCCCGCCTGTCCTGGGGTTCTCTTGCTCAGATCAATATCAATTCCTACGAGGTGTATGGGACTCTTGTGCCAGAAATGGGATATGGGATAGGATTTATTATCTATCTGTGTTGCTTTTGAAGACTGGAGCCTGCCGTAATCCAGATGCGTGAAAAGGGGAAGCAGCCATTTCTCACGGGTGAAGCCTGTAGTGGGATGTCCCTCCTGGAGGTTTTCAGCCTGCTTCCTGAAGTGAGACCAGATTACTGTAAGAGTATTCCAGGAACGGCTGATGGCTTCGTTGAGTTTTTCCCCGGTAATGTGGTAATCCTGTGCTTTCAGGCCTTTGAGGTCACTGTCCCCTTCAGCGATTCTCTGAAGAAGGTCTGCAGGTAGCAAGCTGCCTTCTGTCCGAATCGTTTCAAATCCGCTGTCTCTACGCATGATCTGCACCTGCAGGCGTTGGGAGAAAGAGGTATACGCCTAAGAGATCTACTGGTAGTTTCGGTTCGACTTTGTATTTAAGGCCTTTCATTCTTGCAGCCTTGCGAACTCTGGTGTGTGATTTGAGGAGTTCTTCTCCCCTGTTGGTAGCTACGCTGTTGATGTAGCCCTCAATGTTCTCGAAACCATCGATTGCGGTTCTCAGGAAATGCTGCGACTGGTCTGAAGGGATATTCAATTCAGGCTTGAGTTCCAGCAGTTCTATCGCTTCTTCTTCACTGAGCCACTCCGGGCTGGATGGTGAACCCGTGTATGCAAGAAGATGACACTCTTCCGCAAGAAGTTTGTTCTCCTTCTGTTCCCTTATAGAGGTAATGTGGTAACGGAATCTCAGGAGCAGGAGTGTTGTTCTTGCATGTATCCGGGATGTCCTTATTACTCCGCAGCGTCTGGCGGCACTTTCAGCAAGTGGATCGAGGGCTGTGTCCATAACGTAGGAGGCAAGGTTCTCAACAAAGGGATTTGTTCTGTAAAGGTATTCAACTCCATCAGGGACGGGGAATGTGAACTGCGCTTTGAGTTTGTCTCCGCTGTTCAGAGTATCTCTTAATGCACGGGGAGTTTCTGACAGATCAATAGTTATCGTTTCTTTACCAGAGATACGACCCTTGTGGGCTTCAATGGCATCCCTTACAAATGCTTCAACATCGGTACCTGTTCCTGAGGCCTCTCTAGATTCCTCAAGTTCACGCGCAACTTCATCAACCTTTATCGTCTCCTGGGCAAACATGGTTCGGGAGCGTTTCTCACGTTCTGATGCTTCCTCCCATTGGGTGAACAGATTGTTGCCTGCTCTTGCCATGTACTCCTCGAATCCGGTAAGGAGCATCTGATCTCCAGGACCCTGACCCATGAGAAGGCTTTCCATCAATGCTTCTATGATCTCATTGGCTTTAGCTGGAACGGGAACGGAGATACCAAGAGTATTTCTGATCCTGCTGTGCTTGCGAAGGAGTACTTCGAGTACCTTTGTATCGATACCGTTATCACTGCCGTAATAGGTAAGGATTTTCACATTGGGTCTGGGTTGACCGAATCTATCGACACGGCCTGCTCTCTGTTCATGGCGCATGGGATTCCAGGAAAGATCGTAATGCATGACCGCGTCAAAGCGCTCCTGAAGGTTGATGCCTTCACTTAAGCAATCGGTACAGACCAGAACTCTCTTTGGACTTTTGCCCAGTTCCTGTACCCTGGAGTCCCGCTCTGCAGGAGGAAGCAATCCGGTGACTGCTTCAATATTTACTTGTTTGCCAAGTTTTTTCCTGAATTCCGAAGCGACGTACTCCGCAGTATCTATGAACCTGCAGAATACAATCGGGGAGTATCCTTCTTTCAGAAACTGCTTAACCAGTATGACTGCTTTATCCAGCTTATAGTCAGCTTCACCTTTGAGTTTGTCCGCTTCTCTGGCAAACCCCAGGAGTTTGTTTCGATGATCTTCGGAATCATCTGAGAATTCACCTATCTCTCCACCAGGGATGATGTCCGGGGCTTCATCCCCCAGTTCAAGATCCAGATCGAGTACCGTTCTTCTGCCTATCTCATCAGCTTCCTGTACATCTACTGTGTCAGCTACGATAGCGCGGTTACGAAGGGTGGCTGCAGCGGCTGCAGGGCTTGAAGCCATGGATCTCAGCAGGGCAAGAGCGGACCAGTACCGCACGCGGGAGCGGTGATCATGCTCAGTTGTTTTCTGAACGGATCCTCTTGCGTAATTAAGAACTTTCTCAAAGAGTTTCTTGTATTCAGGATGCAGAAGGTAGTGTTCCTCCGGTTCCATTCCATCCTTGTTTACAATACGTTTGGGGAAAGCGGTTTCAGTCATGAAGTGTTCGATATCCCCCCTTGTTCGCTGAACCATGTACTGGGCAAGTTCTCTTCTTTGATTCTCGTTGTGAGAACCGGATAAATCCTGCGGCAGATCCATGAACTTAGGCTTCAGGAATGCAAGGAGAGATCTGAATGCCTCTTCGTTACCGCTGTGCGGAGTAGCGGTAACAAAGATCATGTGTCTGTCAGGAGATTCTGAAAGTTCCTTGATCAGCCTGTGTCTCTGATGTCTCCCTCCCTGTCTCGCACCGGAGAAGGCACATCCATGAGCTTCATCAACTATCACCATCTCGGGACAGGCTCTTAAGAATTCACTTCTGTGTCTGTCTGATTTGATGTAGTCCAGGGATACGATCGTATACGGATACTTCTCAAAGACTGATTCGTTAAAGTTACAATGTGCTTCAAGCTTCCGCACCGAACCGGGTAGAACAAGCTCAGCATTGATATGGAATTTCTTCGACAACTCTCCCTGCCATTGCTCCGCAAGGTGAGCCGGGCAAAGAACCGTGAACCGCTCTATCTCACCACGTGAAAGTAACTCCTTGATAATGAGACATGCTTCAATGGTTTTTCCGACTCCGACATCATCTGCAATCAGGAGACGGATGGGATCAAGCTTCAAGCCCATCAGAAGAGGAACAAGCTGATATGGTCTTGATTCGACAGCTATGCTGCCGAAACACCTGAATGGGCCGGCACTGTTCCTGAAACCAAGTCTTACTGCGTTCCTGAGCATCCGTGCTGATCTGTAATCGCCGAGGTCGGAAGGATCTGGCAGGCTGAAGTGAGCCGGTTCCACTGTTTCCAATGGGAGATAGATACCTGCTATCTCCTCTTCCGTGCCTCCAAGAGGTTTTAATAGAAGTAGATCGTCATTTGATTCTGGGAGAACAACCCATTCCCTGCCTCTTGCTTTTACCAGTGAGCCTGATGCGAATGTTCCCTTAGTATTCATGAGTTGAAAATTCGACTCCTATTCACGAAAGCTGAATCCGTCACTTAATTGCACAGATCTTCCCAATGCATCCTTGAGCCTTTTCAGTGGATCATCGAAGTGTACATCCTCAGGTATAAACAGTTCCGGGTAGTACTCTCCTCCATATGGGAGGGTCGAGATACTGGGGAGTTATTCTGAACTGATAAATCTGCGATTTAATTACTGCAATCCCCTCAATCTGCTTCTGATATTTCCGCGTGGAGGAATGCACGTTCAATCATATGCATCTTTGTTCTTACTTCGATGAGAACCTCGTAATCAAGAGTATCCTCATCGTAGAATCCCTGTGCCAGCTGCGTAGCCTTACGGATAAGTGGCATTGCGTCCGGATTTCCCAGCCTGAGATATAGCTCGGCAAGATATTCAAAGCCGTCATGATGATCCGGCATGGAGAGAATGAGTTTCTTCAGAAGTTTCTCAGCGTCTTCCAGTTTTCCCCGGCTCATCAGCTCGATGGCATCCTTTGTCCAGGTCCAATCATCCTCTGCTCCAGCCCTGATGTCGGGGTATTCCAACCTGAAATCCTCTACAATGTTGTCAATTGTCCTCATGTTCCCTCTTTCTACAATTATTCCAAAGGTTCGATCAGATCAGCCTTGCGAGGCAGGAATGCCAGGATGATATCCGTGTTTGCTTTTACCCGGCCGTTAATGCGCAGGATAAGTTGCTCCTCCTCGAGGAAATTCAGGTCACGGGAAAGAGTCTTTCGGGTTTTCCTGGCATACTCCTCTGCCAATCGGGGTGTCAAATGCTGTATCGAAGCAATATCCACCCAACCATTGTTTTCCTTTACCTTCGACAGATCAAGAACGAGTCTGCGCTGCCGGGCACGTGGGGCGCTGTGCTGTCTGAAACGAGAATAGACAAAATCCCTCCATACCGTGTCGAAGTGCAGCTCTCTGATTACCTGCATCTGCTCGTTGAGCTGATCAACAAGACCTCTAACTGCATAATTGATGAAGTCATCCAATGTGCCTTTTTGGCTTGCGGTATCCAACTGACGGTAGTACTCCGCTCTGGTAAGGTTATAGAAATTGCTGAGCAGATGTGCTGCCGGCGTGGGGAATCCCGCCTTAAGAAGATACCGGAATTCAATTAGTCTGGCGGTACGGCCATTGCCATCACCGAACGGATGGATCCAGACGAAATACAAGTGCGCGGCAACGGCAACAAGTATTGCGTATACATCCTCCATATTTTCGGGATACTCAAGCGAATTCAGCCATTCACAAAACCTTTCTAGAAGGTAATCACAATCCTCCGCCGGGGCTCCACGGTATCGTCCCACGACAACGGAATGTTCTCTGACAGCTCCTGGGATCACTCCTTCTTCCAAAGGAAGTTCTTTGAGAACAAGCCGGTTGTACTCCTTGATAATCTCTGGAGTCAGGGGGGAAACCCCTGTCTCGATGATCCTGTCTCCAATGAGATTGCAGGCTTCTACAATGTTATCGAGTTCCTGCGCCAGATACTCTCTTGAGGGGGGAAGATGCAATTCACCATTCAGATGCTGTAGCACCTCATCCTCAGTCAGAGTGTTCCCCTCGATCGCGGTAGTGGCCAGAATTCCCTTGGCCAGATAAAGGCGGTGCAGCCGTTCAGCTGCTTCAGGTGTCAGAGGAACCTTCCCTATGTATGCAATACCCTCAGTGGCCTTACCCAGTCGCACCCAGGTCGTATAGTCAAGTCCCCTGAGATCAAGCTCAAAGCTTAACCATGGATGTGTCTGTTCATATGTCCTCATTTATGTCCTTAGCAACATATTGTGTTTCAAGTATATATATACATTTTGTCCATATACATGTCCGCATACATGTACGATATTATGTCCAGACTTACAACGCAATCCCTCACGGAGGAAGTTACTCATCTCCGCTCAAACACCCGAATACAGAAGGATAGCTCGCACAGGCATTGAGCCAGTCGGATTGTTCCTTGTAGTTGAAACTGAGAACGATGTATCCATTGTTCTCCAGGCATTCCCTCTTAATTCTATCCTTTTCCGCAATAGCCGGTTTGTCATGGTCCGGTCCATCGATGAAGATCACTGCGTTGTGTTTGCTGTAGTAGAAATCCGCTCTTGTTCGACATTCCTCGAACAGAGTCTGAGCCTTGTCTGGAAGATGAAGATTATTCTCTACCAGAAGATCAAGCCATTCCTTCTCCAGCTCCGAATCACACAGATTCCTGAGTTTCTTGAGATGGTCTTCTTTTGTACTCTCTCCCGGAGAAATGTTTATGGTTGCATTGCTCAGTTCAAGCAGGTAATCGTGTATTGAATGTCTGTCCAGAAACGCGTGATCCTTCTGGTTACCATAGCTCATCAGGCAATCGTAGCAGGCTCTTGTACATTCTTCTTCCGCAAATTCACTCTTCAATTGATCCTCTCCAGTCTCCGGATCAAAATGGCAGAGTTCGAGTGCCTGCTTTATGACCCTGTTCATTGCTCCTGGATCCTCAAAGAGTCTGCAGAGTACACCGGCTCCACCTTCTGATGATTCGTAGAACAGTATCAGTTCCGGTATCTCCCATTCAGGAAGTGCTTCGGCTGACAGTTCATTATCCTCAAGCTGGAATTCAATCAGAATAGCGTTCTTGAGTGCTGCCTGCAGTGAGCGGAATTGAGATAGTTCCAGCTGCTTCGAGGGATGGAAAAGAAGGCAGTTCCTGGTATCCTCAACGTAAGGGATAACCCGTTTTGTGCTGGGTCCCATTGGATCTTCCGGATCACCTTCCAGAGCATCCTTTTTCTCCCATAAACCCTTTTCAGTATCGAGTACGAAGCCTGGTCCCGTATCTTTCTTCCGGCGTTTCCAGCCTTTGTTAATTCTCCATAAAGTTGCAGCGGGACCGTACTCCATTCCTGCAAGCACCTTTTCGTCGTTCTTGATCAAAGCGGTTCTGAATGAAGCACCCTTACCTCTATCGCTGAATCTTATGGCTGTTTTCAGCTCATACCCGAACCTCTGTCGTTCTTCTTCATCCGCACTTATCCTGTCCCGTCTTCTGGCGGAGACATTCCTCATTCGGAACATGTTATGCATGGAAAGCCCGAGTGGTTTACCGCATTTCTCACACAGGTCCGGACCAATGTCATCGATGATCTGATGCAGATATCCACAATGGGCACAGAGTTTAATGGAACCTGTAACTGGCTCCTTACCCTCGATCATGAAAATTACTCTGTTGATCTCGTACTTTGAGCCTTCATGATAAATTACAGCCCTGGGTCCAAATTCTGATATGGCCAGGAATCTGGGACGGGAAAGGTATTCATCATGCCCTCCCCTCCTACCAGGAATGTAAGCAGACAGGGGCAGCCTGGGAAAGTTGTAGCCGGGCAGGAATCCCTCACTGGCGAAGTAGCGGTAGCTGTAGAAATCACTCTGGTAGACATCACTGTCATTGGTTAGAAGCTGGAGTTGTTTGAACGCTTCTCTGTGAAGCTTTTTTGCTTTTTCTTTATCTCTGGAGCTTCTTGAAGCATCCATCATTATGCTGTTCTGTTGTTTCATCTGACTTTGCGCTGAACGGTACAGATGCTTCCAGCGTCCAGTAGCTAATTCAAAGTTCTCAGCGGCGCGTTCTATTTCCCGATTGAACCAGTCATCCGAATACCATTGGGATTCCTTTAGATCAGGGATAATGTCACGAAACACTCTTTCGGCCCTGGAGAGAGTACAGGCTTCGGCTGCAGGCTTGCATATTTCATCTTTTATATGCCCCAAAAGCTCTAGAGATGGTTCGGTTCTCGATAAATCCAGAAGTTCCTTGAGCGAAGCACCCAGGCTTACTCCTGTTTCAGTCAGCCAGATGGAATGCAGGTGTGCACGGATCAACTCTTCATTTGTAAGATCAATCTGGGGAGGTGCTACTGCCCCGGCGACCATCAATTCAGGTCTTGCGAAGAAGTATTGATCGTGAGATCGTCCTTTACCGCAATAGGTGAATACAAGCGCCGGTTGCCCGCTTCTTCCGGCTCTTCCGCTTCTCTGCGCGTAGTTGGCCGGGTTCGGGGGAACGTTACGCATGTTCACAACGTTCAGCTCAGCGATATCTACACCAAGTTCCATTGTTGGAGAACAGAACAGAATTGGAAGCTTGCCTTCCCGGAATTGTTCCTCTCTTATCTCTCTTTCTGAGCTTTTAACCTGCGCAGTATGCTCCCTCGCCTTAAATCCAAGTGTATGCATGGCGACATTCTGATAGTAATTCTTGAAGAATCCATTCGGGAGAGTTTCCGTGTTGGGAGCTGATGGCATTCGGATAGGATCCCGAAATGGTGTATTGCCGTCACCCATCTTCCAAACCATTGAAGCTGCTTTAAGCTGATAGGCTTTTACTTTTGAAGATGATCGCGATTCAGTTACCTGTTCTACAAGACCACCTTTTCTAAGGATCTCCAGAAGCTGCAGAATAATCTCATCGGTCTCGTCCAGAGTAAGCTTGTCGAAGTAATCCGGAAGAGTTGAAGCCGTTCGGAGGAATTTACCAAATCCACCACGGGCGGATACGTAAAGGTTGATCTTTGACTTCTCCCCCTTTGGCCTCGATGTCGGGAAAAGAACCCTTGAGTAGTTAGGTACTTCATCCTCGTCCAGAGCCCATGGATCTCTTAAATACTGAGAGCTCCTCTGCTTTATCCTCTCCTGCTCGGTTTTGCTCAGATAGCTTATCTTGACTGCAAGTTCCCTTCTCATGTAGTCGAGGAAAGTATGCAGGATGTGTTCTCTACTGGAAGCTGACGCGGAAATAAGAGATGGATGCGCATTCTTCCAAAGGTCTTCCTTCGCGCACACTTCATCCAGATATCGATACTCAATCCTGAGAAGACCACACTGTTCAAGATTGGGAGTGTTCACCCTCCATCCACGCCTTAGATCATTGTATATCCTGTATCCCAGAACGTTCTTGAGGGCTATTTCCCGGTCTTCCCTTGCCTGAAACACAACATCTGTATCAATCGAATATGCTTCAAGCGGCAGATTCAGAGCATTGAATACTCCATTCACAAGATTGTCGTAAGTGAGCCCATGATCTCCATTTGCTGCTACTGCGTAATACAGAGCAGCCCTTAGAATGCCAATCTCAATGAAATCGTTAAAGTGTCCCGCCTGAAGTGAGGCATCCTGCCTGTTGTCAGTGAAGCTCAGGAGTTTCCTTGCCTCCCTGCTGAGCTTATCGTCTCTAAGAAGCTCTCTGATCGCGGAAAGAGTAAGAATGGTAGTTGCAGTACTGCGACCCTCTGTACCGAGTGAAGCGAGTTTTGAATAATCGGATCTTTGCTGAGTACCGTACGCGACGCCACATGATGGGCAGAACCGGAATGGGGCCTGCATGAAGGCGTAAGGTAATCCTTCACTGGATTCCTTACCGGAAGCATCAATTCTGACTACTTTTGGAAGCCAGTGCCTTCTGCTCTTCGGCAGCTTGAGTACTCCGCCCTGGTTCTCCAGCCAGTCTTCCGGGAACCGCTTTAGTGAATCTTCGTAATCCTCCGGCCAGGGTGAGGAATCGCTGTAATAAAGATAACCAGCTACTCCTTCTTCTGGACTGCTTATTCGGTCGTACACTTCTCGCGGCTCAAAATTAACTGTATTCTCCGAATCATCAGGGCGTTTTCTAACGCAGTAGTACTCCTGCCCGCACTCACGGCAGAAGACAAGTGGCATCAGTATTTTATTCCCATCACCTGGCGCGTAGTATTGTCCGCTGAGTGTGATGTTGCGGTCAGCTGGTTTTTCAAGAGTGATAAATACAGTCTCGCTCGGGCTGATGAACTGGTGAACCCTGAATGCGAATGGTGGTTTGCCGGTATCTGGAGCTGATTCACATGTATTACCTGATTTTAAACCGTCCTGAATAATCTTTGAAGATTCATCTTTCCCGAGTTCAATAATAGCAGAGAGTTCAGAAACCACTCCTTTTTTTCCTCTGATGGATCTGGGTCTTACTCTTACAAGGTGTCCTTCTTCACTTCGAGTCACACCGAATACTGATTCAAGCCAGATTGCACGGGGATCGGTGATGAATTCCCTGAATGAAGCAGGGTATGGAGTATCGGATTCTATTACTTGTTTCAGTAATTTCCTGAACTCCTCGGATTCGATATCTGTTTCAGGAGTGATTCGTTTGAGCGTCTCTCCGATTACATGCTCAGGTTTAACAAGTGAGCCGAACAATTTAGATGCGACTGAGGCTACTTCCTCTTTCTGCGAAGCAAGAGAACCTGGTCCGGCAAGAGTTGCAGAAGTACCGACCATTTGGAGATTCACTGCATTGAAGTACTCACGAGCACGCCTGACAAGAAGCGCTACATCCGCCCCCTGTCTTCCCCTGTATGTGTGCAGCTCATCCAGAACCAGAAACTTGAGTCCGGATGCGGCATTTATCAGCTTTCTCTCTTTAGGGCGCGTCATAATGAGTTCAAGCATTACATAGTTTGTAAGAAGGATATCGGGAGGGTTAGCGATTATATCATTCTTCTGCTCGTCATTCTCCTGACCGGTATATCGAGCGAACCGGACAGGTCCTTTCCTGTCAGGAAAACCTTCATTGATGAATCTGTCAAGTTCCCCCAGCTGACTGTTGGCAAGTGCATTCAGCGGGTACACAATAATTGCTTTAATACCACGGCGTTCAGAATTTCGAAGCACATAGTTCACTATTGGTATTATGTATGCAAGGCTTTTCCCTGAGCCGGTGCCTGTAGTGAGTACGTAATCGGCTCCGATTGCAGCAGCCCTGATTGCCTCAGACTGATGTCGATAAAGCTGTAATTGCTTATTCGGTTGTTTTCGTTTATCAGCAAAGATCTGTTTACATAATGGATCCAGAATTCCTTCTTGAACAAGATCATTAATGGATTCTCCTGATTCAAAGAAAGGATTGATCTGAATCAGGGGATCCGGCCAGAGAAGACCGCGATTGATGGTGTCGTTAACTTTCCGGGCGATTCGAGAATCCTGTATGCGAATGAAACTTCGCACATAGTGCTTGTACTCCTGGATTATGCTGTCTCTGAGCTTGAATGCATCCATCTTAAATCTTCCGTTGAATTACTGATAGTATTATCCATAATCATATCATATTCACAAGACAATACTAAAACAGACATTCGCACTTTGCGATCTCTAAATATCCAGGCTGCTGATGGAGAAATAACCTGATCATGAACAGAAGAACGAATGGTTGCGATAAGCTTTTAGGATACGTTTAACCTTCTGCTCTTTATGGCTCATCTTCGGGGTCGATGGGAATACTTGTGAACAGATCTCCAGACTCCTCATTATCATCGAGAGTCACAATTTTCTCAGCCTGCTTGAGCACTTCTGATACACGTCTGTGATATTCTTCCGTCTTCTGATCGATCTCTTCCGGAGATACAGGCTGACCGTTCCCGCTGTCTCCCGGAACAGCTTCTTCTTCTGATATTTCAGTTTCTTCTTCAGGTGACTCGTCTTCAGGTTCAACGTCTTCTGCGGTTATATCATCATCGATCGGAGAACCTTTTATGCTTGAAATGATCTTCTTTCCACAGAGCTGCACACCTATTGCGCCTTCACTTGTTACTTTGTATTCCGAGATAAGACAGCTGTCTTTTCTCTTCCTCATCCTCTTTGTTCGTTCGAACCAGAAATCCAGTTTCATTTCTTGTTCGTGGGTGAAGAAGATAGCAGTTCCTCCCTCGGGAACGAATCGGTACTCCTTGTCAAGTATGAAGCTCTCCACGCAGAAACGCTTGATGTAGGCGATTCCGGTATGCTCCTGCTGGTATACAGCTGTAAAGGGTAAACCTTTGTCAAGCACTCCGCAATAGAGAACTTCGCCGTCAATAAAGTATTTATCCGGGACAGGCACAACTCTATAGGTTCCGTTTTTCAGGAAAAACACGAACCTGTCATACTCGGAAACATTGAAGACTTTCTCACCCTTGATGGAAGTACCAAGCAATCCGGTCTCGGGATTGAATCCAGCTTTCAGGTTCCTGATAGCAACTTTTTTAACATCGATATTGCTGAAATCCTCAATACTGGTCCGGCGGGGATAGCCTTTTCCGTACTTTTGAAGAAGTCTTTCCAGATAGTCTACCGCGAATTCAACAATACTGCGAAGGTTGAGCCTGGTTTTCTTAATTTTCTTCTTGATATCACTCATCTCTGCCCTGTGACTCTCGATATCAAACCTTGATATCCTTCGAATTTTCAGAGAGAGCAGCTTATCAATATCTTCTTCGGTGACATCGATCATCTGCTTTTCAGTAAACGGCTGAAGGCTGGCTCTCACCGCGTCCCGAACGTTCTCCCAGGATGTGCATTCCTCTATACTCTTGTAGAGCCTGTTCTCAATAAAGATCTGCTCGAGATCAAGCCAGTGGAGCCTGTTCCGGAAGTCATCAAGTTCAAGCTTCAGTTCAAGCTTCAGGATTTCTATCAGTCTGCCGGTACTGTAATGAACGAGTTCTGTAATGTTGGTCTCAACCGGGTAACCGTCTTGAATGACGATGATATTCGAAGTGTGAGGTTTTTCACAGTCAGTATGCGCGAAAAGCAGTTTGAGACCTTCATCGGCATCGACACCTCTGGAAAGTTTTACATTGATTTCGACCGAATCAGTTGTGTAGTCATCAATTGATGCTACTTTTATCTTACCCTTGTTTGCGGCCAGTTCAATCGAGCTGATTATTGATTCAGTCGTTGTGCCCCAGGGGAGTTCCCTGATAATAAGATTCTTCTGACCCTGCTTTTCTATCCTGGCTCTGTTTCTTATCCTTCCCCTGCCGTCATCGAAGTCTGTTACGTCAATTCTTCCACCCTGAGGGAAATCGGGAAACAGCTCAAATTCCTGATCCTTCAGACATGCAATTTGAGCCTTCAGAACTTCCTGAAAATTGTGAGGCAGAATCCGGGTCGACAGACCAACCGCGATACCCTCAGCTCCGAGGAGGAGAACAGCCGGGAGTTTCACAGGCAGTAGAAGAGGTTCATTGTTTCTGCCGTCATAGCTCGGAGAAAAATCCGTTATCCTCTTGTTGAAGAGGGTTTCTCTTGCAAGGTCGGTAAGCCTGCATTCAATGTATCTTGGCGCAGAAGCCCGGTCACCTGTGAAAATATTCCCGAAGTTCCCCTGCCGTTCAATGAAATAACCCCTGTTCGCGAGTGAAACAAGCGCGTCTCCTATGGATTGATCGCCGTGGGGATGATATTTCATGCAGTGGCCGATGACATTGGCAACCTTGCTGAACCTTCCGTCGTCCATCTCGAACAGGGACCAGAGTATCCTGCGCTGAACCGGTTTGAGTCCGTCAGCATCATCAGGTATGGCTCTGTCCTTTATCACGTAGGAAGCGTACTCAAGGAAATTTCTATTGAATAACTTCTTAAGGCTGGTGTCACTCATATGAGATTCTCCATAATGAATTCACGTCTTTCCGGAGTGTTCTTGCCCATGTAAAATCTGAGCATGTCGGGCACTTCTTTCAAACGTGTTATTCGAACCGGCTCAAGTCTGATATCCGGGCCGATGAACTGACCGAATTCCTTCGGTGATATCTCACCCAGACCTTTGAATCGAGTAACCTCAGCTTTTTTTCCAATCTTCTCAATCGCTTTGTCCCGCTCCTTCTCGCTGTAGCAGTATAACGTTTCCTTCTTGTTCCTGACTCGGAATAATGGCGTCGCCAGAATGAACAGGTGCTCGTCAAGAACCAGGCCTTCGAAGAAGTGCAGAAATAGAGTCAGCAGGAGATTTCTGATATGCATTCCATCGATATCGGCATCGGTAGCGAGGATTATTCTGTTATATCTCAACCCCTCGATATCATTCTCAATATTCAGGACTCTCATGATACTGTAAATTTCTTCGTTCTTGTAGACAGTATCCTGCCGGTGGCCGTAACAGTTCAGTGGCTTGCCTTTCAGAGCAAAAACAGCCTGCGTATACACATCCCGGCTTGCAATAATACTTCCGGCAGCACTTGCCCCTTCAGTGAGAAATATTGAGCTTTCCTCCGCCCTGGGATCGGAGTCGCCAAGGTGAATTTTGCAGTCCCTAAGGTTTGGAATTCTCAGAGCGATCTTCTTGGCCTGCTGTCTGGCTTTTTTCTTCACATTACTGAGTTCGGTGCGGACTTTCTGATTTGTCTTGACTTTATTAACCAGTATTTCAGCGTCTTTCGGATTCCTGTGAAGATGCTGTTCGAGTTCGGTCTTGACCGTATTAACTATCCATCCTCTGATGTCGGTGTTTCCCAGCCTGGTCTTGGTTTGAGATTCGAATACCGGTTCCTTAAGACGGATAGAAATCGCGGCTATTATTCCCTCACGAACGTCCTGACCCGAATAACTTTCGCCGGTGAAGGAGTTGATTCCCTTGGTTACACCCTCCTTGAATGCCGAGAGATGGGTACCTCCGCTGGATGTGTACTGTCCATTGGCAAACGATAGATACCTCTCACCAAAATCAGTTGTATGAGTAAGGACGAATTCTATTGTTTTCATTCGAAAGAAAATTACCGGATATATCGCCGTATCACCTGCTTCATCGTACAGCAGGTCCTTCAGACCATCTTCGGAAACAAATGTCTGTCCATCCAGTTGAACCTTGAGTCCGGCATTGAGATACGCGTAATGCTGACAGCGATCCTGCAGAAATTCCTCCCTGAACGCGTAATCTCCAAAGATATCGGGATCAGGCGTGAATTCAACAAGAGTCCCGTTCCTCTTTGTGGTGGTACCGGTTACATCGCTCTGCAGCTCTCCCCGGCAGAATACAACCTCCCGATATTCACCGTCACGATAGGCTACCACCCTGAACCGCTCCGACAGAGCGTTCACAGCCTTGGTTCCAATTCCGTTCAGTCCAACGCTGAACATGAATACATCCGTGTTATACTTGGCTCCTGTATTAATCCTGGAAACACATTCCACCAGCTTGCCAAGCGGAATTCCCCTGCCAAAATCTCTTATGGAAAGGAAACCGTTTCCCTGCCTGACTCTGATACGCTTCCCGCACCCCATGATAAATTCATCAATCGAATTATCAATTACCTCCTTGAAGAGGATATAAATACCATCATCGGGATGAGAGCCGTCTCCAATACGACCGATATACATACCGGTTCGAAGACGTATATGTTCAATTGAGGAAAGCGTTTTGACTTTGCTCTCGTCGTACACTGTGCTGGATTCAACAGGATTTAGTATTTTGTTCATTTTATACCATATGTTAGGTGTTAAGTTATATTCCTATACAGTATATAGTATAATTCTGGAAAGACCATTATGCTACCCCGCGGGTAAGGCACTCTTGATTCTGTCCTCATTCAGGAAATGCCAGGATATGCTCCAGGGAGCTTGTCCAATAATATGCATTGAGCAGAAGAGCCTCGCAGTTGAGATAGAATGCTCGCAGATTTGAGGAGAATACTGG
>CBDVBK010000060.1:0-21146 GCA_965372215.1 uncultured bacterium
TTGCCGGTTAACAGCGCCGGTCATCGGCGCTGCGCGCCATGCCCGGCGCACATGAGGAAACCCGGCACGAATGCCGGGTTTCTTTGTATTTGTCGGAACAGAATCTCTAGTTGATGTCTCTGCCCTGAGAAGCTCCTGCACCCATCTGCTGCGTCATTCCCTGAAGGAACATCATTGCAGGAATAGTCTGCGCGGGTGTTCCCGGAAGAAGATCCTCAGCACCCTCGAATCCGAATCCTTTGACCTGAACAAAATGAGATTCATCATCATCGAATCCTGTTACACTGCCGTAAGCAAGCGGAACGAGAGGAAGCTCGGAAGAAATGACCGCTATAATTTCACCCTCGGGGTGAATAATAGAGAATTCAATTCCCTTAACAGTCTGTCCTGCGATCTCGACTTCAGTTTCAGACACTCCGAATTCCATGTTATCAAGTTCGGTAAGGAATTCGTTAAGACCTTCCTGTCCGCCTTCTTCGGTGAAACCTTCAGTAAATCCCTGCTGGAACTGATCCTTGAAAGTTGGATCATCCATCATTTCTTCGAGGAACTCCGGTACACCTGCCAGATCAATGGCCATTACCATTCCCTGCTGATCGAATTTGATCATCCTGATGGCTCTCAGAAAGTCAAGAGCTTTGGCCATGTTCTCATCGTTGCCGAACATGTCAGCCATGCCCTCTGCGTCACCCATGTTCTCCCGGATATACGCTGCAGGGTCAACCATGAAATCATCAAGCATCTCTTCGTAACCATCAAGAGCGATACTAAGTCCGCTCGGGTCAACAAGTATCTGAGCAACAAAATCCTCACTGCTCAGCTGTACCCAGTAACACTCGGTTCCCTGATTCTCTTCTGTCGCTACCACTGAAATCGTGACAGTCTGCGGAATGTCGTCTGCTCCGTACTCGATCCACTGTCCTACAGCAAGCTCCGGCGTATCAAGGTCAAGTGTTGCGAAACCTGAACCTGCTCCGCTTCCGATGCTTCCGCCGTCTTCGCCGCCACCGGTAACCTCTCCAGCTTCAGTACCTTCAGTATCTCCTTCACCATCAGTTCCAGGCTGTTCTCCACATCCGGATAAAGCCATACCGATGATCATTACAAACACAAGCAGTATCTTTGTCATATCAACCCTTTCATGTTAATACAGACTTTTTTCGATAAGAACCGGTATCCCGGAATTATGCGAAAATAAACTCAATCAGTCAAATATTCATCTATTCAGAGCTTATACTGATGAGCGCCACAAAAGGAATTCCGGTTTCTCCGAGCTTTTTTCCGCCTCCGAGAAATTCAAGATCAATCGCGAAAGCGGCGCCGGCAACAGTATTTCCATCTCTTCTGATCAGAGTTGCAGCAGCAATCGCTGAACCGCCGGTAGCCAGGAGATCATCCACAATAAGAACTCTGCTTCCCACAGGAAGTGAATTTTTGTGCATTTCAAGAATATTGGAACCGTATTCAAGTGAATATTCTTCGCTGATTGATTCACTCGGAAGTTTTCCGGGTTTCCTTATAAGAACAAGTGGAAGATTTTTTTCTGCCGCAAGAACTGAACCGAATATGAACCCTCTGGATTCAATTGCGGCAATAGCGTCATATTCAAATCCTTCACAGGCCTTTTCCATATGTTTCACGGTTTCGTTCAGAGCTCCGGGTTGCGTAAGTATTGTAGTGATATCCTTGAAATTCACTCCCGGAATCGGGAAATCAGGTATGTTCCGTATAAGTTTGCCAATTTCAGTTATGCTCAGCATCGATCCCCCTAAAGTTATCTCTGACAAATTTCAGCGCTTCCTGCGGTGAATTCACGGGAATTACTCCGTCAATTGTTTTCCATGTTCCCACTGCACAGACAGGCCTTCCTGCCTGAAGGGCAAACGCGATTTCTGACAGTGTTCCATACGCTCCACCAACAGCGATAACAACCCGCCCTGAAAGTGAAATGATCCTGTTCCTGGAAGTACCCATACCCGTTACGATAACCGTTTCAACATACGCATTCGCATCCGAGGGATTAATACCGGGAAGAATTCCGATTGTATGACCACCTGCCTCAAAAGCGCCCCGGCAGACAGCTTCCATGACACCTGTTCCCCCACCGCAGACAATGGTATAACCTTCATCAGCAAGACTGCGTCCAAGATTCTGAGCAAAAGAATACTCTGAAGCACTCGAGCTTGATCCACCAATAACGGCAACCAGCTTGGTCATAAAGAAAGAACCTTCCAGATAATTGAATTCGGTGATGGAGAAAATTTGGTCGGGGCGAGAGGATTTGAACCTCCGACCTCCTAGTCCCGAACCAGGCGCGCTAACCGGGCTGCGCTACGCCCCGACAACAATACAGCCACGCAAATTTACTACTAACTCCTGCATGATGCAATATCAAACCCGCTAGCCGGAACCCACAAGAAATCCGATACCGGCAAGAGTACCGGACATAATCAGCGTAATTATTACGCCTGCAGCCGCAACACCAAGAGCAATAGATGGAATTGCTATTCGAGTCGGAATGCCAAACAGAAACGCTACAACACAACCTGTCCAGGCTCCTGTCACCGGAAGCGGTATTGCCACGAAAATGGTCAATCCCAGAGCTTCGTATTTCTCTATTTTCGTTCCAGCTCTTCTTCTTGCTCTCTCGAAAAGTTTATTGAAAAACGTTTCAAAGAACTTCCACCTGCTCAAAAACCTGCTCACCGGACCAAGGAACCATAGTATGAACGGTACGGGCAGCATATTTCCCACAACAGCAAGAAGATAAATCTTCCACCACGGCCATATCCAATGAGGATTAAGAAAAGCTATCGGAATACTGCCCCGTAACTCAGTAAAAGGAAACGCAGAAAGCACAATCATCTGTATTTCAGCGGGAATACCGCTCAGCCACCCTAGAAGCGCATCACCCATGCTGTCCCTCTCGTAAAGGAATCATGATATGAAAGTGGTCGGGGCGACTGGATTCGAACCAGCGACCACTTGAACCCCATTCAAGTGCGCTACCGGACTGCGCCACGCCCCGACCGGAAGGCCAATAATTACCCGGTGCTCTCCTGTTTGTCAACTGCCATAGGATCCCGCTCAAGAGTACTGATAATGTCAATTATTTCCTTTTTTATCGAATCGATCAAAGCGCTGGAAACACTGGTTGCATCCAGTTTCAAATCCATCTGTTGCGACGAGTTACTCATTTCTTCAATCTTCTGTCTTGCGCCGTCGATTGTGTAACGTTCCTCGTAAAGCAACCGACTTATAAGCTTGATCAATTTGATCTCTTCCGGTTTATAGACTCTGTTCCCGGCCTGGCTTTTAGTCGGGCTGAGCATGGGGAAAGCAGTCTCCCAGTATCTTAGTACATGAGGTTTCAACCCGGTCATGCTGCAAACTTCACTTATTGAGTAGTAAAGCTTCTCTCTGTTCGATTCCACTCTACTCCTCCCCGCGTTTGAGAGAATGTGACATTTTCCTGAGAACTCGTGTAAAAACCGATCCTTCGGCATCCTTCAGTTCTCTGATTTTCATAATCATCCGCTTTGCTTCTTCATGTTCAGAATTCCAGGACAGAGCTTCTTTCATCGATTTCTCCGCAAGGACCAGCTGATCAGCCTGCATATATATTTTCCCCAGCATTACATAGTTTTCAGGAACATGATACTCAACTTTGCATACTATTTTCATATGATTCACTGCATCATGAAACCTGTTCATACCGGCTGAAGCGGTTGCCAGTACTCTTCTCATATGAGGATTATCCGGATGCGAATTCAGATATTTCTCCAGTAATCGGGCGGCCTCCCAGTAATTCCCTTTTCTGCATAGTTTCTCAGCCTGTCTTGTGGAGCGTAGAAGCTTCGCGTCTAGAAGCTTCATGTCAGCTGCCTCGGTTTTTCCCTGAACTATTTCCCGCTTCGGATCAGGAAGCTTTTCGGAGTTTTTGTCAACTTCTATGAGTATATCATACTTCTCGCGCTCATCCCGATTGGAAAGCACATGATAAGCCTCGTTGACAGTCATATATATATCTGTAAGCGCTGGATCGTTTCCAGTTACATCAGGGTGAAGTTTCCTTGCCAGGTCATGGTAAGCGTCTTCAATCTCGTCGTGAGATGCCCGACAGAACACACTCAATATTTCGTAGTAATTGGAATTCTCTGTATTATCAGTCAAATTCTGTCCAAATCCCTGCCTACTTCAGAATGGTAAATCTCCGACTGGCAGCAAATCCATTACTGTCAGTCGCTCTCAGAATGTATACTCCGGCAGCGATATCGTCCGTGATATTCCATATCAGTGTATTATCACCGGATAACAATTCTCCGGTAGTATTATACACAACTCTTCCACTTGTATCGTACACAGAGACTTTCACTCCGGTTGATCCAGGTGCGGTTAACGTGAAAACCGCGCTGGAAACAACAGGATTGGGATAGATGGCGCCAAGTGACAGTATCGGTTCTATCGAAACACCTTCATCTTCCCCTACGCCAACGAATCCCGGTGCGGTCATGCAGAGCCAGATGTTCATCGGACGGCATTCATTACAGATTCTCTCTATCTCCGACGGGTCATTCTGTGAACCCCAGAAACCGTTATCATCAACTTCAGGAGTGAAGGCGAGAATACCCTGCATGCTGTTGCCTCCGTAACACCAGTCGCACTGCTCTCCGTTCACCGGGTAGAGAAGCTGACCTGCTCTTCCAGCAGTGTAATCATTGAACGAAGTCATCGCCCCGCCCCAGGCTTCGAATGTGCTCTGGTCAGGAGTGGGACTGTTTATATATCCCCACGGGTAAATCAGCCAGCCGCCGTATGTATGGTAATTCATGGCGGCTATCGGTTGAATGGCCGTTATGAAATCCCTCTGGACCTGGGTTTCAGGTTCGGAGAACGCCGCTGTTCCGCGGTAGGTCTCGTTATAAGGATCGCCACTCGAACCGGTATCATCGTAACCCCACATGTATCCCCAGTTGCGGTTGAGGTCGATTCCGTCACCCTCTGTCCAGTTCATGTTCTTCCGCTGATTTCCACCGTTCGGCATGTTGTACTCGTATCCGTCAGGATTGGCTACCGGTACGAAGTACACAGTAGTGTTATCAAGTATCCAGGCCGCCTCTGAGTCTCCTCCATCGTAATTGCTGGTCAGCCACATGGCAAAATCTATCAGAACTATATTGCTGCCAGGTTCACGCCCATGGATGAGTGATGAGAAGTAAATGGGAGGCTTATAGCCGCTTCCCACTGGACTGGTCATCTTTATCATATATATGTCTCTGCTCTGGTATGACTGACCTATTGTGACCGGTGTATCGACAAGATCCGTATAGCTCGCGGCGAGTTCGCACCAGAACAGCCAGTTTTCCTCAGGGCTGTAGTAATATCCGGCGTTCTTAGCATTCTCCGGAAGGAGTTCCCCCCACTCCCTCGGAAGCAGTTCGTAATCGGCAAAACGGAGCGAAAGCTGATCTACCTCCCGCTCGGGAATCATCAGATCAGCATATCCGAGCCTGATATTTGCATTTGCTACATCGTATCCATCAGCCAGCAGCTGCTGCACAGTACCGGCGGTAACATCGTGAATCCGAACCAGTCTGTCCGCTGAAACAGCGGAAACAAATATGATGATTGAGATCAGAATTACAAGTATTTTCAATGTAATCTCCTTCGCTGAGATTGACTTCTGTCGGTTTAACGCTTAGTTTTGCCGCCTACTGACAGAGAATATAGTATTAAGGTATATACAAAATACCACATAATTTGTGAAAGGAGTCTCCTCTTGGCAAGGAGCAAACAATCTCTCAAGCGTCACAAGACTGATACGGTCAAGGCAAAACGGAATCGCAGCAGAATGAGAACACTCAGAAGCGCCATCCGCAACGTTCGCGATGCGCAAACCCCTGAGGAAAAGGAAACAGCCTACAAAAAAGCCCAGAGTCTCATCGACAAATCCGGCAGAAAACGGCTGATACACCCGAATAAGGCTAAAAGGCTTAAAAGCTCACTATCATAGAGATCAGGGTCTGTCCTTTGATTGTTTAACGGTCAGACCCGATTCCTGTTATTCCTGATCTGATCAATTCATGGAATGTGATTCAGAAGTAATACGTACAGGACAGACTCCCGAGAAACCCTTCCGGGATTCCACTTATCATATATGGTCCATTATGCAGAAAACCTTCGCTGATGCCTGCATCAAGTGAAAAGTTGGATATTTCAAATCCGAGTCCGAACCTGCTGGAAACTCTCGTAGTTACTACTGCATCCTTCTCGCCTTCTTTACATCTGTTGGTTATACTGACAGCTCCGGCTCGAAGAAGAAACCAGCTGTTTATTCTCTGCTCTATACCGGCCTTGATATGGATAAGATCCAGGTTCAATGTATTATCACCGTCTTCCGGGGAAGAATTCTTTACACCTATGAACGCTCCGGCAATCAATCTTGTTTCCGGTGCAATCATTCTATTTGTAGCAATACCCAGATCCGCGCTTATGGTGGTGACGATAGTGGAATCCTGTATGTCAAGTCTCGAGAAGACAGCGCTGATGACAGGAAACAGGTTGAAAAAAGAGTGATCCATATGCCCTCTGAGCGAAGCGTTGAATTGAAGTTCCGTGGTCTTCATGGATGATTCTGCAGAAGTATATTTAAGTGAAAAGTATTCAGCGTTAAGAGATATGTCGGAATACTCGAATGGAAACGCAAGTACTGTTCCAAAAGAGGTTGAAAACGAATACTGATCCTTGATACATTCCAGAGGGCCGTAACCCTCTGCTTCATTCTCAGTATAGTTTACTCCAGCAATGATTCCAAAGCTTCCGGGATTGTAGAGAACATCGAGGATATGCTTATTGTGATTATATACAGCTCCCCAGCTTGTTCCTCTGGAATTTATGACTCCGCCGAACCATCCCAGCCGCCACTTCTCATTACCACCGCCTGTTCCTTCAACTGAAATAGAATTTATCGAACAAAACTGGTATTTGTTTATAGTTCCGGGGTAAGCCCACATTTCATTGAAATCGTTCAGAAGCAACCTCGCGTCGTCAGTCAGCACTGTAAACCGTGGATCGCTCGCATACGAAAAAACAGTAAGGATAATAAGCGCGATTATTCCAGCTCTCATATTCACCTCCAGGTCAGGTACAGAATGAACCCTATGAGTAATAAAATTCTTATAGTATGAAATTCATAACTTATGAATATCATAGATTAAGCAAATTCCCTTTTACCGCCGGTCCCTGTAATCATCCGTACATCGTGTGATATTCGCGGATTAGATCGAAAATCCAGACTCGATTACAGCATTTTTAGGGATAACAATTATCCCCTCTCGGATATAGCACTGGTCTGAAGAGTATTCCTGTATGCCTCCGGAATTCTCTAACCTGCAGCGATCCCCTATTCGTGCATTTTTATCAATTATCGCATTCTTTATCGTGCAATCTCTGCCAATCCCGAGCAGAGGGAGGTTTTTATCAGAGTTTCTTGGATCGCGATAGTATCCTTCCCAGTAATCCGCACCAATGAAGACGCAGTTCTCCATTACAGTTCCTCTTCGAATCTTGCCACGCAGCCCCACTATGCAGTTCCTCAGCTTCACTCCGCTGATATCTGACGCATCGCAGATGATAGTATCAGTCACTTCACAGTTCTCCATTCTCGCTCCAGGTAACGCTCTTGCTCTTGTAAACAAAGGAGAAAAAGAAGTGTACATGTCAAAACAAGGGTCAGGCGTGGCCATATCCAGATTCGCACGGAAGAAGCTGCTGATGCTTCCAATATCGGACCAGTACCCATTGAATGGATAGGACGTTACCTTGAATTCGCTTATGGAGTCAGGGATAATCTCTTTTCCAAAATCGATAACATCAGGTTCTCTCCCCAGAACTTCCTCTAGTACATCAGGTGAAAACATGTAAATGCCCATACTTCCAAGGTAAGGCATTTCATCGGTCACCCCTGCCTGTGTACTCATAAGTTCAGGCAAATCGACCGGAGAAGGCTTTTCACTGAATTCAGTAACGACACCGTCTTTCCCAACTTTCATGATACCAAGTGTTGGGGCTTCAATTGCCGATACCGGCTTGGTGGCGATTGTTATGTCAGAGCCGTTTCTGATATGATATTCCGCAAACCTGTTGAAATCCATTCTGTACAACTGATCACCGGACAGAATCAGCACCAGATCAGGACATAAATTTCTGATGTATTTCAGGCTCTGCCTGACAGCATCAGCGGTTCCCTGAAACCATTCCCTGTTTTCTTCCGTCTGCTCTGCTGCAATGATAGAAACAAAACCTTCCGAAAATCTGTCAAATCTGTATGTCCGGGCAACATGCCTGTTCAAACTCTCGCTGTTGTATTGAGTAAGAACGAGGATATGTCTGATTCGATCATTAATACAATTGGAGATCGGAATATCGATGAGCCTGTATTTCCCACCGATGGGAACAGCAGGTTTGCTCCTGTCTCGAGTGAGAGGAAATAGTCTGGTGCCCCTTCCGCCTCCGAGTATTACAGCGACAATTCTACTCATAACCCCCTCCTTCATAATGCTCTCTGGGAATAGAACTCCACGGGAAGAATGAGTCAAGAACTATATTGCTGCCAGACCAAACGGAATATTAAGATTTATTGAATCAATTCTTGACAATTCTAAAAAAATCATTATATAATCTTTAACATTCAGGAGGTTCAATGTGGATATTGGAAACGCAAGGTGTCCAGACTGCAACAGGCCCATGATGCCGATCGCCTGCAAGTGCAGCACCTGTGGAATACGGATGGAGGGTAATTTCACAGTCTCGATACTCTCACAGCTGCCACCGGATGATCAGGCTCTTGTTGTGGCTTTCATGCATAGTTTCGGCTCTATCAAGAAGATACAGAATTTACTAAATGTAAGTTATCCTACGGCCAGGGCGAGAATCGCGGCAGTAATAAAAAGACTTGATTCAACCATGTATGTGCCGGAGGAACAGGAGAATTCAATTCTCGACAAACTCGAACGTGGAGATATCTCCTTCGAAGAAGCAATGGAGAATCTTTAAAATGCCTGCATGGATACTTCTATTCAGAATACGGAATTTCCTGATACCCATTCCCTGGTTCATTGTATGGATACTTCCACTACCATTTATTCTTATCACATCGATATTCGGATATCTGGCCAGACTGAGCGGATTGAAAAACTACACTTTTCGTCTTCTCAGTGAATCATGGAGGGTTCTGATGCTGATTACGTGTCTTCATGGCATCGAAGTACGAGTGGAAACCTTCGATACGAATATTCTCTTGAAATTTGTCTAAATTCGGATAAAGCGAAAGGAGCAAACAATGGAAAACAGTTCACAGAAAAAGATTCTGGAAATGCTCTCTGAAGGAAAGATCACTGTAGAAGAGGCTACAGCGCTTCTCTCCAAACTTCAGAATACTGACGGCGACATGGACGAATCAGGCTTCGAGAAGGATCAGGACAGCAGAGGAAAAACACCAAAATACCTTCGGGTTCTGGTTGATTCAGCAGATGGTGACAAGGTGAATGTCAGAGTACCTCTGAGTCTCATAAAAACAGGGATCAAGCTTTCTGCGCTTATTCCCGGTGATGCGGTCGCCAGGATAGGTAATTCTGGACTTGATCTTTCACAGCTCTCGCAGCTTTCCGGTGATGAACTTATCGAAGCACTCAGGGAATTAAAGGTAGACGTTGACAGCGCAAATGGTGACAAGGTGAGGGTTTTTACCGAATAAAGCAAAGAGAAGGTAATATGAAGATTGCTCTTGCAGGAAAACCCGGTTGCGGCAGATCGACTCTTTTCAGAGCTCTTGCGGGATCTGCAGAAGTGGATACCGGAAAACCGCTCACGGTTCGGGTGCCTGATGATCGGCTCGACTTTCTTACCGGTGTTCATATGCCGGAGAAAAAAGTAAACGCAACAGTTGTATTCTACGACATCCCTTCCCCCTCGTTCTCCCCCGGGAATATGGCAATCATGAGAAACGCTGCTGTTCTAACTATTGTTCTTGACAATTACGCTCTTGGTGATCTTGAAGCGGATTTCTCGGAATTGGAATCCGAACTCATTCTCTCGGATATGAAAATCACCGAAAAACGACTCGAGCGGATGTGTAAGGAAAGCAAGGGCAAATCCAGAGAAGCGGTTCTTCTCGAGCGGATACTTTCGCATATGGAAACAGACCAGCCCCTCAGAACGATAAGTCTTGACAGTCATGAACTCGATCTGCTCTCTCCATACGCTCCCCTATCTCTAAAACCACTTCTGGTCGTTCCAAACAGGATGGGGGAACCTGTAACCCCTGAAAACGTTCTTCGCGAAACAATATCATCTCATGGAGCTTCCCTTCTTCCAATAGACGCAGGTCTGGAACTTGAACTGACTGATATTGAAAACGATGACCGCCAGGAATTCCTTGAGTCTCTGGGCTACTCATCAAGTGGTCTTTCCCGCCTGATCAGAGAGAGCTATTCCGCACTCGATCTCATAGTTTTCTATACGATCGGAAAAGATGAGGTCAGGGCCTGGCCCTTAAGACAAGGGGCAACAGCTCCTGAAGCAGCAGGAAGTATTCACACTGATCTCGCCAGAGGTTTCATAAGAGCAATTGTGATGCCCTACGAGCTCTATCATGAATTTCCTGATAGAGCCTTATTGAAAGACAGGGGTGAATTGCAGATCGAAGGTAAGAACTATGTAGTTCAGGACGGTGACATAATAGAGGTTCTCTTCAATGTCTGAAATTCAATTCAGAATGAAAGCGGAACCTTCCTCACTCTGTTCATGGTTTTAGCTACTTTTCGCCATTCGTGTACGATCTGACTTACTTCCGCCGCTCCAAGAAGAATCACGCACTCCCAGTATAGCAGGAAGAACGTTGCCATAAGTCTGGCCATTGATCCGTAAACTACTCCCCATCCGGGATGACCGATAATCCATATATAGGTCTGGGTTCCAAGCCAGGTAAATACAGTTGCGATTACTGTAGCAAGAAATGCCTGCCCCCTGCCCACTTTCCTGTTAGGAGCTGCAAGAAAGAAAGTGAAAAAGAGCAGCATAGTAAATGATATACCGAGAATCTGAGCCATACCTCCACCGGTCAGATGTCCTATAAGTGGCCAGCGAGATACAATATCACCAATAGGACTGTCAACGACCAGTTTTGCCATTGTGGAAAAAACAACCGCTGATATGAAACAGACCGCTACAAGAAGCGCAAGGACAAAATCATACAGCTTTCCAAGAACTACGTTCCGCCCTCTTGGAACTTCGAAGATCTTGTCAAACGCCGTTCGAATAGTACCGAACAGCCTGCTCACAAGCCAGAGAAGAAAGAGAAATCCGATTATTCCAGGAATACCTGCATTTCCTGAAAATATCGCGCTCTCTATGTCAGTTCTTGTAGAGGAAGGAATAAGGGGATTCGCAGTATCAAGCCAGTTCTGCAACCCCTGCTGCAGTTCGACATCCTTCTGAAGAGCAATTCCGCTTAACATCAAAATCATCAATCCAAGCGGCAGAATTGTAATAAGAACATTGAATGAAATTGCGGCGGCAGAGAAGAATACGCTGTCATCATTCCATTTATTGTACAGCCGTCTTCCAAAGAATCTGATGAAAACCCAGGATCTGAAAAGTAATCGCCTGGACAGCGTTACCAGATCCCGAAGCCAGTCGGGGATTCTATTCCGGAGTTCACCATTATTCAACAGTTACACTCTTAGCCAGATTCCTGGGTTTGTCAACATCACATCCTCTCCGTACCGCAATGTGATATGACAGAAGCTGCAGAGGGATCACTGTCAGCAGCGGCACGAGCATATCAGATGTTTCAGGTACCCGTATAACCCAGTCGGAAACCGATTCAATATCAACATCTCCATCTGTGGCAATCGCGAGTACTCTGCCATGCCTTGCTTTAACCTGCTCAATATTCGAAATTACCTTGTCATATGCAGCACCCTTTACGGCAATAACTGCAATAGGCATCATTTCATCAATCAGAGCAATCGGGCCATGTTTCATCTCAGCAGCGGGATACCCTTCCGCATGAATGTAGGATATCTCCTTGAGCTTCAATGCGCCCTCCAGCGCGACCGGATAATTGACTCCCCGTCCCAGATAGAGGAAATTACTAACGTATGTGAATTCTCTGGCTATTTCCGCTATTTCACTGGAGTTATCCAGGATTTTCGCTACTTTCTCCGGTATGGCTATGATCTGCTGAGCGAATTCCAATCCCTGTTTTCTGGAAAGAATATTCCTTGCCCGACCAAACGCCAGAGAAATCAAAGAAAGGACCATAACCTGCGAAGTGAAAGCCTTTGTTGAAGCAACTCCAATCTCCGGACCTGCATGGATATATACTCCGGCATCAGTTTCCCGGGCGATAGTCGAGCCAACAACATTAACAATACCAAGAGTCCTGCATTTCCTTTTTACGGCCAGTCGGAGAGCTGCAAGTGTGTCTGCTGTTTCACCACTCTGGCTGATAACTATCACTACAGTGTCAGGCGTCAGGACAGGATCTCTATATCTGAATTCCGACGCGTACTCCACCTGTACTGGAATTCTGGAAAGCGCTTCAATAAGATACTTTCCGATCAGCGCGGCATGCCAGGATGTACCACAGGCAGTTATGACAATTCTGTCAATTGATCGCATCTCTTCTTCTGACATGTTCAATCCGCCTAGATGAGATGTGCCCTGCTTAAGATCAAGCCTGCCTCTGAATGCATTCGATAGGGACTCGGGCTGACTGTATATCTCCTTGAGCATGAAGTGGGCATATCCATCCTTCTCAATTTCAGTGATATCCCAGTCTACGTACTCAATTCTTTCACGGATGAGCGATGAGTGTCCGTTGTCAGAAGATATACCCTTGAGATCTAGTTTTATTACCTCACCCTCCTCAAGGTAAATGACCTCGCGGGTGTGGGAAACAATCGCAGCTACGTCACTGGTCACAAAATACTCACCATCGCCGATACCGGCGACGAGAGGGCTTCCGTAACGGGCAGCAATGAGAGTATCAGGTTCATCCGCAGACAGAACTACAATACCGTAAGTACCATACACCCGTGCGAGTGCGTCCTTCACGGCAGTGAAAAGATCCTTACCCTTCCCGACCTCCTGACTTATCAGCATGGGTAATACTTCTGAATCCGTATCTGTTTCGAAATGTACTCCTGCTTTCTGGAGCTCTTTTCTGAGAACCTTGAAATTCTCTATTATTCCATTGTGGACTACGGAGATCCTGCCTGCTTCATCAGAAAGAGGATGTGCGTTCCTGAAGGATGGTTCTCCGTGTGTTGCCCACCGCGTATGAGCAATTCCGACTGTAGAAGACACAGCATTTCCAGGATCGATTTCTTCAAGTTCACTTACCCGTCCCTGGCATTTCCTGCAAACGAGTTCATCGGGCATCTGGAGAGAATATCCCGCTGAATCATATCCTCGGTACTCCAGCCGTTTCAGCCCTGCAAGGAGCACTTCCCTTGCTGGTTTGCAGCCAACATATCCAACTATTCCACACATAGTTTCTCCATAATTTTCCTGAAAGACCGTAAATCCTTTTCAATAGATTCTCTGTTCGCGTTCTCAGCGATAAATCTGACCACAGGTTCTGTACCGGATGGTCTTATATGCATCCAGCCTTTCTCTCTTATGTACCATAAACCATCCCTGATATCATCAGCCTGACCATACTCCCTGTTGAAGTCTTCGATTACCCGATCAAATTTCCCGGTCAGAGGTGTTTTGTATTTGAACATCGTATAAGATGGAAAGCTGTCAACCCAGTGTCCTATGGTTGCGCCCGGATTGCTTCTCAGGAAGGATATTGCGCAGGACATCGCGACACCGCTGTCACGCCCCGCATGACAGATCCTGTCAATTACTCCGCCGTTCCCCTCGCCGCCTATCAGGGCATCCCGAAATTCCATCTCCTCGACAACGTTCACCTCTCCGACAGGACTGCGAAACACCCGGCACCCATGTCTTTCCGCAGCATCTTCGGCAAGCCGGGAAGTAGAGAGATTAACAACAGCATTTCCGGGTCTTGAAGCAAGTACATAGTCTATTGCAAGGGCAACAGTATAATCCTCCCCGATAATTCTACCGTTCTCATCGATCAGCGCGAGTCTGTCCCCATCCGGATCGAAGGCAAATCCAATGTCCGCGCGCTCTCTGATAACCGCTTCTGACAGCTGTTTCAAGCTGTCAATGTTCGGCTCGGCAACTCTGGGAAAATCGCCCTCCTCAGTTATGAATGGATTAATAACAACAAAATCGATCCCAAGTTCTTTCATTAGTTCGACTGCAAATTCAGCAGCCGCTCCACCGGTAACATCAAGAACAACCTTAAAACGTTTCCCCTGCGAAACTATCCAGGGTATATTGAGTATCGTTTCAATGTGACGCCCTATTGATCCGGGACAATCAGATGGAACTCCAACAGATCTGTAATCGACCCAGTTCACCTCTTCATCAAGTATGTTCATAAGTCTGGTTCTATCTTCACTCCGAAGAAAAACACCGTCAGAACCAATAAGTTTCAGAGCGTTCCATTCCCCCGGATTATGGCTGGATGTTATGGATATCCCCCCACGGACAGAATCATCCATCGCTTCAAGCTGAACAGTGGGTGTGGGTACAATTCCCAGATGAAGAGGATTGCATCCAACGGCCATAAGACCAGCTGATACAGCAGCTTCAACTGCTGGACCACTCTTTCGAGTGTCACGACCGATAACGATATTCCCTCTGCCGGAAAGCACACCGAAAGCGGAAGCGAATTCCGCGGCATTTCTGACAGTCAGAGATCTGCCGAATATACCCCTGATGCCGGAACCACTTATAATGGGTTTCATAAATTTTCCTTGAATAGTTGAATGGAGCCGGCGAACGGAATTGAACCGTTGACCTGCGCATTACGAATGCGCTGCTCTGCCAGCTGAGCTACGCCGGCTCCGAAACCAGAGATATTAATGATTAACATCTATAACGTCAACAATCTCAGAAGATGGACTCCTCACCTCCAAAAATACTGACTGGAAATGTGATGCAGAACTGCGAGTTGCCCAGATCAGTTTCGGCAGCAGGATAAACCGTTGATTCCAGTCCATCAATGACTGCATTATCTGTCTTCAGGTCAGCGAAGCAACGTCTGTATTCCAGTCTTCCTGATATCGGCCCCACAAGGACGACCTCAGCACCGATTGCGAAAGTAAAGCCTGCAGCACTTCCATCAGCTTCAACATACTCCCCGAATTCATCAGAACCACTGTACTTTCCGGTGATATACACTCCTCCGGCTCCGGCAAAGACTGAGAAATCCTTCATGAGATGATAGCTTGCCAGGGGCATTATGGAAATGAGAAAAGCACTGAGTTCGCCATCCCATTCAGCAGGGCCGGAATCCTTCCAGAAGTACTCTCCCGATACTCTGAAATCCAGAATTCCAGGGGCATCGATATCTACAGCGAGACCTATTGTAGTTCCAGGTGTCAGAAACTTTTCTTCATAGCTGGCATCCGAAGGCTCAAGATTTGAGATCATAGGACCTGCGCTGACGGTAATTCCGTCAGAAGCTGCGCTATCGGATACAGTTGATATAAGAATACTGAGCGTTGCTGCAATCAGGGTCAGCTTCATTATCCATCTCCTCCTGCAAATTCTTTCCGGATATGATTCAGCAATCCGCCATCAGCAAGAATCGAAAGCATTTCAGGCGGTAAAGCTGGAAAATCAAATGCTTTGCCTCCTATTCTGATGATACCACCTGCAGGATCAACTTCGACTTCGTCTCCTTCATTATAAGCTTCAACTGCTTCAGGACTCTGTACAAGAAGAAGCCCCTGATTTATCGCGCTTCTGTAGAATATTCTCGCAAATGACTTGGCTATAACCGCTTTCACTCCAACATATCGAAGGCCAAGGGATGGCTGTTCTCTGCTGGATCCGCATCCGAAATTTTCTCCCGCGATTATGATATCTCCGGATTCTACCGACTCCGCAAAGCCGGGATCAAGATCCTCCAGCAGATGCTCGCGGATTTCAGGGCCTGTGGAACAGGTGTATGTGTATTTACCCGGAAAAAGCAGATCGGTGTTGATATCATCCTGTTCATAATAAAATACTTGCATTACAGCACCTCCCGGGGATCTGTGATTCTACCGGTTATAGCGGACGCAGCAGCCGTTTCCGGGCTTGAGAGATAAATCTCGGCATCCTTCTCCCCCATTCGGCCCTTGAAATTTCTGTTTGCTGTTGACAAACACTTTTCGCCAGGTGCGAGAGCCCCCTGGTGAGCACCAAGACATGGACCGCAACCAGGAGGAAGAATCACCGCTCCAGCTTCAACAAAGTCCTGAATAAGCCCCATCTGCATGGCTTTCAGGTACTCTTTCCTGGACGCAGGACCGACCAGCAATCGAACATCACTGTGAACGGTATGACCGCGAAGTATTTCCAGAGCGGCTTGAAAATCCTCTACACGTCCATTCGTGCATGTTCCTATAAATATCTGATCTATTCCGGTCTCTGGAAGCTCACGAATCGGAATTACATTATCAACCTGATGCGGGCAGGCAACAACGGGAACGATATCCGCAAGATCGTATTCAAATGATCTTGTATACTCCGCATCATGATCGCTCCAGATTGCCGCGCTGATGTCAACTCCAATCGCTTCCAGATATTTATTAGTTACCGAATTAGCTGCAAATGCAGTAATTTTGGCTCCCATCTCAATTCCCATATTAGCGATTGTCATTCTATCGCAGATCCTCAAGCCGGCTACAGCTGGACCATTGAATTCCACAGCCAGATAGTTCGCCCCGCCGGCTCCGATATCACCGATTATCGTGAGAATAAGATCTTTTGCAGCAACTCCTGCAATGAAGCCCCCTGTGATATCGATATTTATCGTTTCAGGTACTCTGAACCACGTTTTGCCGGTTATCCAGATTCCTGCTGCCTCAGTCCGGTCTATACCAGTAGCGAAACAGTTGAATGCACCGTAAGTACACGTATGACTGTCACTGCCCACGACAATGGATCCGGGTTTAACAAGCCCCATCTCCGGCAGAACCTGATGACATATACCTGTCCCGATATCATAGAAATGGGAGATATTCTGATCCTGGACAAATGTCCTGGTTTTTCTGTGACCGGCGGCGTTCTTGCTTGAAACAGCGGGAATGACATGATCAAGTACAATGGCGAGTCTTTCCGGATATCGGACTTTGCTGCCGGGGACTGTTACTTCGAATTTTCCGATTATCGCGGAACTGTTATCATGCGTGAGCACATAATCAGGTTCCACGAATACGATCTCCCCCTCCCTTACGCTTTTCCCGGCTGCACGGCCTAGGACTTTCATCGCGAATGTTTCACCCATGATTTATAACCTTTCATAGAATTGTAACGAACCTGAATTGTATCAATTCATTATAGTATGAATTATACAACCGGTTCCTGGAGTAGTAACCCCGCCCGGACCAGAACATTCCTGGTGAGAGGATCAGATGAGATCAATTACGGGAAAAGGAAATATTGAGGATTCATGCGCGAATATACTCACAGATGAATCCAACCTTGCCGGAGCATGGTGCGACAAAGCCGTATGGCCTGAAACTGCGGAAGAAGTACAGATATTTGTACAAAACTCAGCGAAAGAAGGAGTTCCCATAACGGTCTCTGGAGGACTTACGGGAATAGCAGGAGGCGCACTGCCTGAAGGAGGAGCGGTTGTCTCAACATCATGCATGAAAAAGATGCAATATGATGATAATGGGCTGATTAGAGCAGAAGCGGGAGTAACGATAGAGGAACTTCACCGATTCGTTTCATCCACAGCCGGGGAATTTTTCTACCCGCCGGACCCGACCGAAGAAACCGCTTCTATAGGTGGCACCATCGCCACGGATGCATCGGGTGCAGATAGTTTTCTCTACGGCTCAACAAGAGAATGGATCAGAAAGCTGGAACTTGTTCTCCCCTCGGGAAAACTTCTGGAGATCGAAAGGGATCAGTACAGATTTGAAGGTTTAACCTGCAGACACCCTGACATCGGAACCCTGATCCTGCCGAAACTCAGCAGAAAACAGCCGCCAAAGAACGCCGCCGGATACTTCATGCATCCTGATATGGATCTGATTGATCTGTTTATCGGCTCTGAGAGCACTCTCGGACTGATAACCCGAGCCTGGCTGAAACTCGCTCCAGTTCCGTCTTTCCTGTTCGATCTGACAGTCTTCCCTGAGGATTTCGCATCCTTCTGGGATCTGTTTGAAAATTTATTCACTGCCGGTGATTCGCTCAGAATAAGAGCAATAGAAATGATGGATGACCATTGTATCGATTTCATCCGGGCTCATCCCGGAGATTTCCCTCTCCCTCCTGAAAATGCCCATTGCGCGCTTCTTCTCAGAGTAGAAGCGCATAATGATGCCCACCTGGATGAAGCGCTGATCAAAATGGATGACTTGCTGGAGCGATCAAACATCAATTCAGAGACAGCGTGGGGCGGTTTTGAACCTTCCGAGCAAAAGAAAATACGCGATTTCAGGCATGCTCTGCCGGAATCCGTAAATCACGTGATTTCGGAAGCGAGAAGGGAATGCCCATCCATCCACAAACTGGGTTCAGATGGAGCGGTGGAACCATCAAAACTCAGAGAATATTACTTCAGAACAAGGAGCATTCTGGAAGACAAAGATCTCCCTTTTGTTATTTTCGGACATGCAGGGCAGGGGCACATTCACGCAAACGCGCTTCCGCACAACCTGGAGGAACTTGCGCTTGCGGAGAAAGCCATGCACGAAATCGCTGCTGCCGCAGTTGAAATGGGAGGAACAGTATCCGCGGAACACGGTCTTGGAAAACTGAAGATCAACTTACTGCGCACTATGTATACCGACCGGGAAATTGATGGAATGGAAACGATCCGTCGGACTGTCGACCCTGAATGTCTCTTCGCGCGGTCAATGATATTCTGGTGAAAGAATTATCTGAAAGCACAAGAGTCGGAAAGAAGCTGAAACAGGGAAAAGATCAATTCCAGGCTTTTTCAGTTCCGTGTGATAATCCTGCTGATGTAACCCATATCATTAATCAGCTTACGGACAAATACAGGCTTAAGAAGACATCTCACCTGAGCTGGGCTCTCCGTCAGGAGCACAACGATTCCTTGCGGGAGGTGAAGAATGACGGAGGAGAGAGTGGCGCGGGAAACTGTATACTGGAAATAATGCGTAAAAAGAATGCCGGAAACATTCTTGTGCTTATCGCAAGATGGTACGGCGGCAGACACCTCGGTGGACTGCGGTTCAGGATTTACAGGAAGTTGACAGCGGAGATCCTGAACTCATGAACTGCTCTACTCCCGCACATGCTCCAGACCGATGGATACAAGCGCTCTCACATGATCGTCGGCAAGACTGTAGTGAATATGCCTTCCCTCTCTTCTGCCGGTAACGAGCCTGGCTGTTCGCAAAGATCTAAGCTGGTGCGAAACGGCTGATACACTCACATCCGATTGATCAGCCAGTTCACAGACGCATGTTTCCTCACCGAGAAGACTTATAAGGAGTCCGAGCCTGGTGAAGTCAGACATCTGGTGGAAAAGCTCCGCAAGCGAAAGAAGTTCCTCAGGATCGGGTTTCCTGATTCCATTACCGGTTGCTGTATCAGACATAGCGCTCCTCTCTGACAGTGTATCCCGTCTTTTCTACCGCCCCGACAGCAATTCCGGGATCGAAATTTCCGCTCCTGTCAATGCTTAGTAAGGCATTCCCGGTCAAAGCGGATACAGTCACACTCAGCACACCTGGAAGCTCTGAAAGAGCATTCGTCACTGTAATTGAGCAGCTTGAGCATCCCATGCCATCAATCTGCATCTGAAATGCGGAATCAGCCTTATCATTCCGGAACAGTTTCTTCAGATACCTGAGAATGTCCTTGACAGCGAACCATGCAATGCCGGTTATGAGGAGAATTCCGGAGCCTGTCGTCATAAATGAAAGGATGGAATTATTCGCATGTCCGGTGTGCTGAATTCCTGATACTGAAATATTCAATGAATTCAGAACTCCACCTGCTGCAAGACTCACTCCAATCACAGTCAGAATGTATATCAGGAATACCCTTGTTCCAAGCGATTTCCGCACTGCTCCCATTGTTGCCGCATTTGTTGCCGGTCCGGCCATCAGAAAGACAAGCGCGCTTCCAACTGGAAAACCGGCGTATATCAGACCCGCTGCGATGGGAACGGACGCAATTGAACAAACGTAAAGCGGGATGCCTATTGCCAGCGCGGCAAGAAGACCGAGCGGACCTTCGAGAACAGTGTATTCTGAAAGCTGACCCGGCTCGAGAAATGCGGTTATCAGTGCTGAAACGATTATGCCCAGCGCAAGCCACCTGTAAATATCCCTGAATATCGTTCCAAAGAAGTAATTCCATATTCTGGAAGGGATGGAACCTGTTTCAATCTCAGCACAACCTGTTGCCGCTCCCCCGTTATCGAGTCCATTCCCCGATTTATCCGCGATCGTACCGCCGATCACTCCCGCCAGAAAAGCTGCGATAACCTTTGCAAGTGCCACAGGCCATCCCAGCACTCCCCATGTAACCGCAATAGAATCAACACCTGTCTGAGGAGTGCTGATAAGGAATGATGTGACCGCTCCCTTTGAAGCTCCGTCCCTCCGGAGACCCAGAGCGGCTGGAAGAACACCACACGAACAGAGAGGAAGCGGAACACCGATGAGAGCCGCTTTCATGCTGCTCCTGAACCCCGGTCGGCCAAGATGAGAAGAAATTCTGTCCTTCTTGACAAACACATGCAGGATTCCTGCAATCAACAATCCGAATATGAGTGACGGAGCAAGCGCCAGAATTGTACTCCATACGGTATTTATTAATTCCATCTCTCCGACCTCCATTTCAATATATATGAATATATGAGCAAATGCTCAATTGTCAAAGGGGTCGGACCTCAAAACTTAGCATTCTTAACATTTGGGGTCAGGCACTACATTTCATATTCAACAACTATGCATTGATTAAATTAGAAATAGTGCGTATTCTAGTAATGTGCACTGGATCAGTGCATATTTTTT
>CBDVBK010000061.1:0-20843 GCA_965372215.1 uncultured bacterium
GCTACTTTTTCTTCCCAGTCGCTTTCCCGCCTGACTTTGGATCAGCAGTTTTCTGAGATGATTTTGTTTTGCTTTTGCCAGATTCCTTCGGTGTTTCTTTTTCATCAGATGTTCTATTATTAGCGCTTTCCTTTTTTTTCATGGATTCTATGTTTTTCTGAACACCATCTCTTGCGTGTTTCCGAATGATTTCCTTTGCTAAATCGCTCTCAATGTCTTTCACCAGAGCAACCTCACCTGCAAACACATTGACAGCCTCATTAAGCACACGCTTTTCTGAGGGGTTCATCTTGTTCAGAATTGATCTTGAAATAATGTCTCTGATAGCCTTCGCAACTTCTTTGGGTATTCCGGAATGTACTCTTTCCTTCAACCTCTCGATTCTTCTACGCCAGTCTTTCGGGAGTTCGTCTGGCTCTCTGGATAGTTCCTCAAGAGCATCATCAAGCTCTGCTTTCGACACCACAGGTCGCAATTCCGCTTCATCCAGACTCTCTGTTGGCACCAGCACCCTTTTTTTTCCAACAACGATTTCAATAACAACACACTCGTGCATTTCACCCGATATATTCTGTTCTGAAATCTCTGATATTATACCCGCTCCATGAATCGGATCTACAACTCTGGCATCGATCGCAAATTTCATTAGACCTCCTGCAGCGTAAAATTACACACATAATAATATCTCATATTTCAAGAAAAAGTCAATATGAAAAGGACGAATATTGAAGATATTGAAGAAGTTATTCGGATCCGAGAAGAACCCAGAGATCCGGAATGGGAAGTGAATGATCGGAAAACTCATTCACAATAGAATCCTCAAGTATTACATATCTTATGATCGCTTCGGCAGACTCACATATAGCTATTTCTCTCCGGTAGAGAAATAGCGTTGAATCCAGCTCAGTTTCTATTCCCAGTTCTGCGTTCAGTAAGTCTCCATCACGGAAATCAACCACTTCAATGTACCATTCCTCCCCCTCGATCAGAATACTTCTTCCTTTAAGAACAGATCTGACCCATGTTGCAGCACCAGCTCCACCAAATACTCCTTCAACTCCATGATTTACGATGTCAACATAAAGAGTACCTGCTGGAGCAACGGGGTATATCATCACACCTGGGGGTATTATGTCATTAACAAGATCTTTCCCCAGCAGTATATTGATATCAACAGGTTTGATCGACAGTACAGGATTGCTTGACGCCAGTTCTAATGCAAGCTCATAATTCCTTCCCTGGTGTGAAACAGGAAGATGCAGGTCATTCCTTCTTACCAGGAGAATCGAGCTTCTGCGTGAACCTCCGGTGCAGGAGTAAACCCCTGATATCTCTGAAGCGGGTCCTTCTCGAAAATCACTCGCCAGCCCCGGTTGACCGGTTCCATTAGTGATCCAGAGTATCGGCTCGTAATCTGTGGCAGGCTCAATGTTCTCCGTAAGTATTCCCGATGTACTATCATCGCTTAATAATGATACTTCAGATATTAGAGCCGCGGAATCACCAGGGGTTATGTTATCCTCGTCTGATTCAACGTCACCGGTTTTACCGAATACAAGGAAATAGACAATAGCGGTTGTTACCAATATAGCAGGGATCCAGAAAGCTTTCTTTTGAAATATCCCCGGTCGGTCTTCCCGGAGTTTCCCAACAGTATCCATCCGCAGGTCTGATTGTAGTTTGCCAAGCGCATTGGAAAGAACAATGAGGTTTGGAAACCTTTCGTTCACTTCCAACGAAACCATGTTTTCAAGAAGAGTAAGCATTTTGCGGGAAAGCATATTCCAGGCATTTATCTGCACATCGCGATTGTCGCTCCCTGCTATGATCCTGAACATCAGCAGACCCAGTGCAAAAACATCGCTTCTTGGATCGTCCGGTTTCTTCCCCACAGCTTCAGGCGGAGAAAAGGGAGTATCGGGTATACCTCTTGCGCCACCAAGGATGAAATGTTCTCCATCATCTGTTATCAGAACATTTTCCGGACCCAGATAACCAACTCTGTGACCCTGATCGTGAATCGAACGGAGTATCTCCAGTACTTCAATTCCTGTTGAAACAGCCTCTGTCTCTGATACTCCTCCATTACTCATGATCCGCTCCATAAGGAGGTAAGCTTTATCCGGCACCGAAAACAGGAGTATTTTCGCGTTACCTCCATCTTCAGGATGTATTTCTGAATCAGGAAGGATGAGCCCCTTAATTCCGGGGCATTCACCAGGAGGCAGACCACCTGCAAAATCTCTGCTTACCTCTGCAAGCATGATCTTCTCCTGAATTCTTACACGGGCCAGTAGATAGTCCTCTTCGTTGATGAGGATTTTCCCGCCCTCTGCAACGGTAGACAGAAGTTTAGTAAGCATTTCCATCTATAGTGTAGTTTGGTGATTCTTTTGTAATCATTACATCATGCACATGACTTTCTCTAAGTCCTGCTGAAGTAATTTTAACAAATACTGCTTTGCATGGAAGATCAGCCACAGTAGAACATCCTATATAACCCATGCCCTGTCTCAAACCACCTGTGAGCTGGTTCAGATAGTCAACCAATGGACCTTTGAAAGGGACCATCCCCTCAATCCCTTCCGGAACAAGTTTCTTCGAGGGTCTTTCGCTCTGAAAATACCTGTCAGCACTCCCCTGCTTCATAGCTCCGATAGAACCCATTCCACGATAGATTTTGAACTTCCTGCCCTTGTAGATAGTAGTCTCACCGGGGCTTTCCGAAATACCGGCAAGAAGGCTTCCAATCATTACAGACGAAGCTCCAACAGAGAGGGCCTTAACAATATCTCCGGAATACTTGATTCCTCCATCTGCGATAACAGTTGCATCATATTCCACAGCAGCTGAAGCACATTCAGAAACAGCTGATGCCTGTGGGCATCCCACACCGGCAATAATTCTCGTGGTGCATATCGAACCGGGACCAACACCAACCTTGACCCCGTCCGCTCCCGCTTCAAGAAGATCTTTTGTTGCGTCAGGTGTAACAACATTGCCGGCAACAATTGAAACTTTCGGGAATTCCTTCCGAAGCAATGAAACCGAATCGACTACTCTGGTTGAATGGCCATGGGCTGTATCGACAAAGAGGCAGTCAACACCTGCTTCCAACAAAACCTCTGCTCGTTTGATTGCATCTATCCCCACACCTATGGCCGCACCCACTCTGAGGCGACCAGAAGAATCCTTGCACGCATCCGGAAATACGATAGTATTATGGATATCTCTAACTGTAATAAGCCCCACAAGATGCAATTCATTATCCACCAGAGGTAACTTCTCAAGCCTGTGCTTTCTCAACAGCTCAAGAGCTTCCTCAAGATTTGTATCAGGGGGAGCTGTTATCAGTTCATCCACAGATGTCATCAATCTGCATACTGGAGTGGAATGATCTAACTCAAACTGGTAATCACGATTAGTCAGCATTCCCGCAAGTCTGTCACCATTCATAATCGGGAAGCCTGATACTCCGTGTATATGTGAAAGTTCGAGGGCATCACTAATAGTCGAGTTTATTTCAAGTGTTACCGGATCAACAATAACACCAGTTTCCGCTCTCTTCACTCGTCTTACATGTTCTGCCTGTCTCACAGGTGACAGGTTTTTATGAATGACACCCATGCCACCCTCCTGCGCAATAGCAATGGCCATATCAGCTTCAGTTACTGTATCCATTGCAGCACTGAGAATGGGAATATTCAAGGTGATATTCCGGGTTAATTTTGTTGTCAGGTTTACTTCAGAAGGGAGTATGCCCGATCGACCGGGCAGAATCAGAATATCATCGTATGTAAGTGCTTCCCTGATATTGGAAAGGTCCATATTTCTCTCCGTCCAGATGTTTATCCGGGTCAGTCACACCAGTAAATGAACCTGCCGCAGGCAGGACATGTTTCAACCCGTTTGTTTCTGTCAGGAGAAGCAACAAAAGCTGTGGGCAACTGTGTAAAACATCCACTGCACCGTTCATGAATAACGGGAACTACAGCGTTGCCGTAATGACTGGCAAGTTGATCATACATATCACGGTTTCTCCGGGTGATCAATAAAGCAAGTTCACTCCGCATTTTTTTCAGTTCCACTACCGCTGCTGGTGGTGACAACCCTAGTTTTTTCTCCTGTTTCTGGATATCCTTATTCTGTAGATCTGATATCATGATATCAAGATCGTGAAGGCTTATCAGTCTTTCAAGGTCTTTGTTCATTCTGCTTACTTTCCTGGAGAGTAAATTTCAATATCGATGCTGCTTCAATCGGGGAATCGGCTGATAACAGTTTCTCTGCTCCATCCGTTCGAAGCAGTTTGGCGAGATGTTTGATTAGCTTTATATGCTCTTCCGGTCCTGACGGTTTCACAGGAGTAATGAAGAGTATGATTACCTTTACTTTTTTCCCTGGCCAGGGGATACCCTTTTCTGATTTACCGATAGCAATCATGAAATCGTCTACGAGTATGCTCCTGCAATGAGGCATTGCAATGCCATTATGAACAATTGTCGGTTCGGCCTGTTCTCTTGTTTCAAGTGCTGTTAGAAGAAGCTCCTCGGTAGTCTTCTGGAATGAGAATAGTTTTAGCATCTCCGCAAGCGCGGCTTTTCGGCTAACTGATGTGATACTCCAATTGCTAAAAATCGGTCTTTTCAAATGCCCTCCTTGTCCGACTTGGTCTTTAATATAGAATTTGTTTATCGTCCTGCAAGTACCATAGTGGATTCAAGTGGGGTGAATAGTGTCTGAAGACAAAAATATAATCGAATTTACTTTCCCGGAGGATGCCCTGGTTGTTTCTTTTATAAGAAATATTGTACATAATGTTTCTCCTTTAATGTCTCAATTATTTGATAAACTCCCCATGGACAGAAATGTGATACTGAACATCCTTTCGCTTCAGGAGGATGGAGCACTTCCAATACTCCTTGATGGACACATCTGGTTATCCGTCTCTATCAGTGCAGGAGATTCCCGCATCACATCGCTGAAAAGCGCTTCAAGGCTCGAACTGGAGGAATGGCTGGAGACATTTCACGGTGGCAGACAGGGAGTTCTTACCGATGAATCGGGACATGTTTTCGCCATGACGGAAACTGCCAGCGAGATTTTTGCCGAATACAGAGGCACTTCTCTTCGAGATTTTCTCGATCAGGTTTCAATGACGGCGTTTATTTCCGCAAGCTCAAAAAGTCTTTCAGGAAAGCAGGTCAGGGAATTTTCTGTTCTGACTAAAACTGGTCACATGAGTAAAAGATCTTTAGTCGCATCACTTCAGAAAGTTGGTGTTGGTAACAGATTGCTGATTGTATCCTTTTCTTCTCCCTCGATGGCGATGACAACATTTGAACAGGATGACTCGAAATTTGCTAATACTCTTTTCTCTGTGATTCCCATTCCCGCGGTGAGAATTAATAGAAAAGGAACGATAGTTGCCGTAAACAGCCACGCAATCCACATTATCTCCAGTTCAGGAGGAAAGGATCCGATCTCCACACAGTTCAATGATTGGATAAAAGAAGAAGATAGGACAAGAGTATCTGCTCTGTTTGACGGTGAAGTTGACACTCTGGTTCCGCCTTTTCAGTTCAGAGCGGGACTCATTGTGACAGAAAACCTTGTGATGCATTTCGACATGACAAGTCTCCTCATGCCTGATGGAGAAAGTCAGATTGTCTTTTTCATGCCCGCTGATATGAACAGGGGTTATGAAACTGAAATCTTTCCCGGACAGATTATTCTGGAACTTATCGATGTACTTAATGAGTTCAACGGAGAGGGGGATTCAGTTCGTTCTCTTCTCGAATTTCTCAAAATTGGTACGGGAGCCAGAGGAGCTGCATACATCTCCAGATCGAGAAAAGTCGCTGTCGGAGACACACCTCTGACTGAAAGCGAACAGGCTCAACTTGATAAGAGTAGGAATACATGGACGGAGGATATTCTTGGATTCAACCTGACAATTCCAGTTCAGCAGAAACAAGGTCAGGCTCATCTCAAAATTACAGGAACACCGTCCCGTAACCTGGACCCTCTTGGAAGACTTGTTCTTCAGCTTGTTCCCATACTGATGCAGTATTCACAATCCAATCAGTATCAAAGAAGCACGATGATACTATTGAATTCAATTTCAGAATTCATGGCTCTTCTGAAAGATCGTGAGCAAAACGTTCGATCGCTGCTGGAAAAAATTGGATCAATCATCGAAGCTGAATATATGGTAATACACAGGGTTAGCTCCAGAGAACCGGTTCTCAGACCTCTTGTATCATCTGGAACTTCAACAGATCCAGGTACTCTTTCTCTTGAAATTCCATCAGTTGCATCCTGGGCCTACACGCACACGGAAACGTGCTATGTCCCTGATACAGCAGTCGATCAAAGATTCTCGTCCATTTTCCCCTCCTCCAGAAGCGAGTTGACGGTTCCTCTTATCTCTGAAGGTAGAGCGATAGGAACTCTCACAGCAGGGAGCAGTCACAGAGATGCTTTTAAGAACCCTCTTCCAGGAATTCTTAGCACTTTATGTATTGGTTTGTCATTGTGGTTACTCAGAAATACTCAGGAGGATAAACAGAATAATGTAATGCAGCAAAAAGAGAAGCCCAGTGAACATATAGGTCTTGAAGATCTTCTCCTGAGTCTTTCTCATAGAATGAGAGCTCCGATAACCACTCTCAGAGGGCATACAGATTTACTGATCTCAGATAAACTGGGGAAACTCACGTCTGATCAGAAGAGCTCCTTGAAAGCCATGAATACCGCGCTTGTCGATCTTGTTGAGTACGCGGAGCGAATGTTGACTTTCATGAAGATAGAACTGAATGATGAAGCTCTGAAAATTATCTGGGCTCGACCGGCTGATGTTGTCTCTTCATTATTACCGATTTTCTCGGAAATGGGAAAAAACCAGGAAGTCACTGTCAGGGCAGAATTTCCTTCAGAACCCTTCACTGCAAGTTTCGACAGATCACGCCTTGAACAGATAATTGGAAATCTTGTACTCAATGCTATTCAATACAATGTACCTGATGGATCAGTAAATATCAACGTAAAACTGGACAACAGCACTCACTGGATTCTTGAAGTATTCAATACCGGCAGCGGCATACCTCCAGAGGATCTGCCAAATGTATTTGATAGATTCTACACAGGTAGTAATAACATAGAGGTTACTCGAGGTCTGGGGATCGGATTAACAATCGTAAAGAGTTTTACCCGGCAGTTGGGCGGCACCGTCAGTGTACGGAGCAGAACTGGATACGGAACATGGTTTACCGTCAGACTTCCCCTCTCATGACAGATAAGAGAAACCTGCTGAAAGAAAACTTTCAGTATTCTCTCCCCGAGAGCCTGATTGCACAGACTCCTCTTCCTGATCGAACAGAAAGCAGACTTCTGGTTTCAACTATCACGAAGAAAAGATTATCCGAAAACGTATTCAGCAATCTACCTGACCTGCTTTCTCCCGGAGACCTTCTGGTTCTGAATAATACAAAGGTCTTCAGAGCGCGACTGTCAGGAAAGAGAATGGACACTGGCGGCAAGGTTGAAGCGTTCCTTCTTCGGGAACTTAGCCAGGGGATCTGGAAAGCCATGATCCGTCCCGGCAGAGCATCAAGATCAGGAATAATCATTGAATTTTCAAGTGATCTTTCATGCACCGTTCGACAGAGACTGAATCAAGGAAGAGCGATTATTGAATTCAATTCCGTTGAAGATACCGGTGACGCTCTCAGCAGAACTGCACAGGTGCCATTACCTCCGTATATAAAGCGCGCCCCTGACGAGATGGATGATGAAAGATACCAGACGGTATATGCATCGAAGAAAGGTGCGGTTGCGGCACCGACCGCCGGTCTTCATTTCGACCGGGAACTGCTGATCAGTCTCTCAGAAAAAGGAATAGAACATACTTACGTAACTCTTCATGTCGGACCAGGAACATTTGAACCTCTTCGTTCAAATATTCTTGAGGATAATACTCTTGATCCGGAGGAGTATTATGTTTCAGCTGAGGCTCTTTCAGCAATCAGAAACGCAAGAGAGGAAAGAAGAAGAATCATCGCTGTGGGAACGACGACAACAAGAGTTCTTGAAACAATAGATATCAATTCAGAAACGAGTTTATCAGGAGAGACTGGAATCTTTATATTTCCACCATACAGCTTCCGGAATGTGGACGCCCTGATTACGAATTTCCACCTTCCTGAGAGCTCATTGTTATGCCTTGTAGCAGCATTCATGGGTTATGAATTCATGATGAACGCTTATAGATACGCTGTTGAACATCAGTTCAGATTTTACAGCTATGGTGATGTCATGTTGATAGAAAGGGAGTCGATACAGTGACACTAACTGCCAGGAAACATGCCTGGCTTAACAGGATCTCTCCAAAATTCAGACAACTTGCAGGATTGTATATTCTGGAAATATCAGTCATTCTTTCCTGGACTTTGCTTCTGGAAGCTCTTCTTTTTCTCCTTTCCGGCAACTGGCAGTTGCTTCTTCCAGTGAGTTACCTCATCTCTGTCACGATGCTTGCCTGGCTGGAGAAGTCGAGAATAAGAACCCTGGAACAGTCTCCTTTTGAAGCTCTGAGTCTCGCTGAGATCAGCGTTACCGGAAATAATCCATCGGAATGGCAAACATTACGAAGACTACTGTTTACACCACCACTGATACTTTCCGGTATTGGGTTAATACCTGTTCCACGGAAAAATATGACCCTGCTGCAGTTGATATCCAATACAAAAATAGTTCCCCTGAATGTCGACATGGACCCCAGAACTAAAGAAGAGATTCGGGGTATCAGACATCGCTCATTGATGAAAGTTGTTGCGTATACCATTTCTTCTCTGATAGTCACGGCAATCATTTTTTTCGTGCCGCCTTCGAATGCGGTCAGTGATGGGGTTGATCAGCATCATCTGATTTCGAGACTTCCACAGGAAGAGGAAGAGCTTCTGGCTGCCTATCTGGAATCAAGAACGCTTTATCCGGACAGCATCGAATTCCATGTAAGGCTGGCAAGCCTGTATTATCGAAACAACATGGAAGCTGATCTTATTCTGGAACTGAAAGAAGTAAGGAGACTTGATCCTGATCATTCCATCCTGCTGCTTGGCGAAGATCTCTCAATAAGCATAGAAGATCTGCGGGTGGATGGTGATTCCACTCCAGCGGACTCCATAGATTTTGCTGCATATCTTACTCCCGTCACTCAAGAGGCAGAAGAAGATTCTCTGACATCTGATTCAGACAGTTTGCAGGCCGAACCAGTTTCGATAGAGCTGAATTTGATAGCATCAGATTCCATAAGGATTCCAGATGATACAGTGTTTACGGATTCAACTACTCTACTGTTTGACACACTTTCTGACTCCCTGATCATTCCCGAAATAGACGATTCACTGCTGCTTCCGCCGCTTCCGGACAGAAGCAGTGTAACGGAATCTCAAGACTCATCAGGCCAGGAAGCAGAGACTGATGAATTCCCATTGGAACCTGAACAAACGGATTCCTTACTTATACCGCCATCAATTGAAGGTTTACAGGAGTCAACTCCGGAAACGGAAATCGATGACCCTGTGAATACACCCGAAGAAGAAGAAGAAGAGAATGAGGATGAACTGCCTGCTTCAACACCTGATCCTGAAGGGACATAAAGTCTGAGAAATCCTCCATCATTCTCTTTGCTCGGCAAGTCAGGCAGAGCAAGAAGAGGTCTGCTGAATCTTGCCCACGGTCAGGTCGAAACTCCTGTATTCATGCCGGTTGGAACGCAGGGAAGTGTAAAAACCGTCAGGAATTCAGATCTGCTTGATGATGGCTGGCAGATAATTCTTGGAAATACATATCATCTTTACCTCAGACCCGGTTCAAATGTCATAGAGGAAGCGGGCGGCCTGCATTCATTCATGTCATGGCAGGGAAATATTCTTACTGACAGCGGTGGTTTTCAACTGTTCAGCCTGTCTCAGTTAAGAAAGCGTTCCGAAGATGGTTACCAGTTTCAATCACATATTGACGGATCCAGCCATATCCTCACGCCTGAAAAGGTTATCAATCTACAGAGAGCCTTCGGAAGTGATGTAATGATGATACTGGATGAGTGCCTGGAGCAACCCAGTGATCACAGCCGAACTGAGGAATCTCTCAATCTGACTCTTAGATGGGCTGAAAGAGCCAGAAAAATCCATCAGGAACAAGAGCAGGCAATGTTCTGCATCGTCCAGGGCGGTGCTTTTCCTGATCTTCGGAAGAAGGCGGCCCGGGTGCTCTCAGAAATGGAATTTGACGGGTATGCAATCGGCGGAGTATCGGTGGGTGAACCAAGGAAACTTATGATGAGAGCTGTGAAGTCCTGTATTGACTTTCTTCCTCCGAATAAACCAAGATATCTCATGGGTGTCGGTAAACCTGAAGATCTCGTTGATTTTGTTGCCGTAGGTGTTGATATGTTCGACTGCGTGGTTCCCACAAGGAACGCCAGGGGAGGAAGCTTCTTTGTATCCGGCGGTCATATAAACATCAGAAACACTCGATTCAGAAATGATTATCGTCCGGTACAGCCTGGATGCAAGTGTTATGCATGCCGCACATATACAAGATCCTATATAAGACATCTCTTCAGCGCGAATGAATGGCTGGCGCCCATCCTTGCCACGCTTCATAACCTTCATTACTTCTCTGTGCTGATGGAAAAGATACGTATTGCGATAGATGAGCGGCATTTCGCAAGCTGGAGAAAAGACTGGTACTGCAGAAGAAAACACTTTGATTCAGAGACTTTCTAAAACAACAGAGTTCATCATACTAATGATAAGTATTGCCATACGAATCCCTCAAAGTTAGTATCTGTAAAGAAGAACGAATATCTGATCAGGATTTTGCTCTGGAATATCTTACGTTAGAGGTTTATGTGACTGAAATACTCGAAATAACAGATCCTGAAATTCTCCTGAAGAAGCTTTCTGAAGCTGACGGACTGGATAAAATCCGAATTCTCGCCGATCTGACCGCAGCATTCAAGGAAGTCAATCCACTGAAGGCCGCTGAATTCGGAAAGCAGGGCCTGGAATTGTTGCGAGATTCAAAAAACAGGGAACTGGAATCCGAAATTCTGAATGATCTCTGCTGGGTCTGTCAGTGTCTCGGAGAACATCATGCAGCTCTGGAGTATGGAATCAGAAATCTCGACATCATCGGTGAAACTGATGATGAAAAGAGTATATCCACTGCATTCAACAATATCGGTTCAGTATACTGGAGACTGGCGAGGTTTGATCAGGCTCTGGAATACTATCTGAAAGCCCTGAGGATTCTCGAGAACCTCGGAGATAAACAGGGAATCGCAACTATGTTGAACAATATCGGAGTTATCTACAACGCCATTGGTGATACGGACAGCGCCCTGAATTACTATAACAGAGCAATTCAAATAAACGAAGAACTTGATTCCAAACAAAAGCTTGCCACTTCTCTCAACAATGCCGGAGTCATCTATCATGAAACCAGAGGAGAATATGAAAAGGCGCTGGAGTACTACCGGAGAGCGCTTGAAATAAGAGAGCAGCTCGGAAAGAAATGGAGAATACCTCACTCTCTGACCAATATCGGCGCAGTATTAAAGGACATGAAAGACTACAACAAGTCACTGGAATACTTCTTCAGATCACTTGAAATCGCTGAGGAAACCGGAAATAAGCATGTAGCTGCGACAACACTCACCAGTATAGGTGAAATCAATTCTTTACTGGACAATTTCGATGAGGCTCAGGAATATGTCATGCGAGGGCTCGCTATCGCAGAAGAAATCGATGCACCTGATCTTAAAAGAAACTGTTGCGAAGCAATGTCAACAACCTTTGAGAAAAAAGGCAATTTCAGGAAGGCACTCGAATACTACAAGCAGTACAAAGAGCTGAATGATGAAATATTCACAGAAGAAAGCAGTAAGAAATACAACGAACTCCAGATAAGCTATGAAACTGAGAAAAAGGAAAAGGAAAACGAGATTTACAGGCTGAAGAATATTGAGCTTGTGAAGGCAAATGAAGAACTGACTAAAGCTCTCGCTGAAGTAAAAACACTCAGCGGACTGCTTCCGATCTGTGCTTCCTGCAAAAAGATCCGGGATGATTCCGGATACTGGGAACAGATAGAGGAATACATAACAGAACGTTCAGACACTCAGTTCAGTCACGGAATCTGTCCTGAATGTATGAAAAAACTCTATCCTGAATATAAGCAATAAATGAGAACCCTCTTGAAGAATCCCCATGGACGCATATATGGTGAATTTTGCAGATCACAATAACAGCGCTTGGTAACAGCGTCGGCGGAATATCATCAGAAAAGGGCAGGAAGACTGTATTCATTCGCGGCGCTCTCCCGAAGGAAACAGTCAGATGCAGAATATCGTCAGAAAAAAAGACCAGAATCGAGGCAGAACTTCTCGAAGTCATTGAGGCCTCTCCTCACAGGATTGCTCCCTTTTGTCAGTACTTCGGTAAATGCGGAGGATGTTCACTCCAGCATCTTTCATACAGTCAACAGCTTATCTGGAAAAGAAACTGGATTGAAAAAGCATTCAGCAGAGCTGGAATCAGCTTTCCAAACATAGAATACGTGGTTCCATCACCTCAGACAACCGGATACCGTAATAGAGTCTCATTCGATGTGGTCGAGGGCCAGCCGGGTCTTCACAGATTCAGAGGTAATCCATTCCCGGTGAATGAATGCCCTCTGCTCAATCGTAGGGGACAGCAGGAATTCAGGGTGCTGCAGGACGTCAACCTGGACCATTGTGCGAGAGTCTCCGTGCGAGCGTCTGACAGAACAGGCAGCGCCATGCTTGAGTTCAGAGGGGGAACAGCACCGGAAAGCCTTGCACAGGACAGTTCGGTTATTACAGCATGGGAAGTATCAGGTAAATGGATGACTGAACCTGAGGGCTGTAGTATTACAGAACAGGCAGCAGGTTATACCTTTCCAATAAGACCGGGAACGTTTTTTCAGGTAAATCCCGGTTGCGCTGACAGACTTATCTCAACTGTCGCTGACTCATGTGATAACGATACGGATATCCTCGACCTCTACGGTGGTTCCGGAACCATTGCACTCCCTCTCGCAGCGACTGGTTCAAATGTTGTTTCCGTGGAGATCAATCCCGATACTTCTCTCTCAGGACGGAAAGCTGCCGAGATGAACAGTGTGGATTCAATCAGTTTTATAACAAGCCCTGCCAGGCAGTTCCTTACAGACTCATCAGACTCAGGCAGGTCATGGGATACGGTGATAGTTGATCCTCCAAGGGCCGGGCTCGGTATCAGAATCTCGCGGCTCCTGAGAAAAATTAATTCAAGGAAAATCATCTATGTGAGCTGCAATCCTTTCTCCCTGGCAAGGGATCTTCGTATTATCACAGAGAGAGACTGGACTGTTCAAAAGGTTCAACCGATTGATATGTTTCCTCAAACGGATCACATTGAAACAGTGGTTCTGCTTGAGAGAAAGGAAAATATATGTCCGCGACAGTAATTTCGCTGGTTCTCATGACAGGTTCGATAACGCAGACAGGGCTTCCTCTTGAGGATCCGCTCAACTGGTGGATATATATGTTTGAAACTGTAACGAGTGAGATGCTGCCGGGCAGTTTCCCTGCGACTGATACGGAAGAATTGTTTGCAGAGACCATATCCATTGAGGGACTTGAGGAAATCGGGAAATACATTTCAGGCAGAAGCCTTCCCCCTGGTGATCTTCCCGGTGAGAACAGCTTCAAGCTGGCTGTACAGGGAACAGTAGCCGGTGAGATCCTTTATTATGAAGATGCTTTCGAAACGAGGTGCGGAGCAACCGGGAGAATTTTCGCTGATATCCTTCCATCTCTTTTCATGGACGAAAGACTGTCGATCTGGACAGGTTCTGACGAAAATCCCCCGGATTATTTCACTCCATTTCATAAGGGTGCAGAACCAGGGAGGCATCTTTACGTCGACTGGGGATACATGAGATGGAATCACAAGACGATCTCAATCAGTTTTGGAAGGATTCCACAGAGATGGGGTCCAGGTAGATTCACTCAGCTGCTCATCTCAGACAACAGCCCTCCACTCGATATGCTGAAAGTGGGATTCAGCCTCTGGAATATCCTGGAATTCACCGGTTTCACTTCAACTGTTAACAGTGATTCCTGTACCTACCTGACCGCCCACAGGCTTGACATAAAGCCCCTTCAAAATCTCAGAATCGGTCTCAGCGAGTCAATACTCTTTAAGGCGAGCGGACTGGATTTCGCATACATGAATCCTGTTATTCCATGGTATCCTGTTCAGTGGAATGAACGTGTTGACGACAACGCGTTCCTCTCTTTTGACGCAACATGGATACCCTTGAACGGAGTTGAGGCCTACGGAGAATTACTTATCGATGATATTCAGTATGAGAACACGCACAACAGACCGAACAAGCTGGCGTGGACAGCAGGCATTTCAACCTTTCTGCCGTCATTGCATCTGGGTACCGTGGCTGAGTACACCAGAATCGACAGGTACGTCTACAGTCAGCGGGAACCACGTAACTACTACCTGCATGATGGTTCGATCATCGGATCAGAACTTGGCCCCGACGCTGACAGGATCACGCTTTCAGTCGGAACTGCAACTCTCTGGCCTCTTCTGGCGACCGTCACTCTGGATCATACCAGACATGGTGAGGGTACCGTTCAGGAAGGCTGGCCGGACTCAGTTCAGACAGGCGGGAAATTTCCATCCGGAATCGTGGAACACTCGACAGGAGCTGAATTACATCTGAGTTGGTATCCGGTAGATTTTCTGGAGGCTCACGGGATAGTCAAGAACACATGGATAAGAAATCAGGATCATGTTTCCGGAGAAAGCGGCTCCGACATGACATCCTCGCTCCAACTCATCTGGACCTGGTAGGGGACGTACCACACTTCGTAAGCTTGAAGCAGTATTTGCTTCAGCCAAGTGGATTTCCGTAAATTCCCGGGGTGCTTCCATTAATTACTCTTACATCACATATACTCATGAAAAAATCTACAGGACCTGCATCACCAATGATAGCATATGCGTAACCAGCTTCCCGCATGCTTTTCAGACAGGTTAGAACAAGTACTCTGCCGATACCTCTTCCCCGAACGTTCTCAAGAGTGCCAATCGGACCAAGAAAACCTTTCGCGGTACAATCCCAGCAGCAGAAGCCTGCCGGCTTCCCTGATTCCAGTTCGACAGCAACTAGAATTGTTGGCGGGGTTGAAGAAAATCCGACCCTTGCCTCTGCTTCCCACCCTTCACTGAAATTCTCTCTTATGAATGAGAGTATCCCGGGTGACTGATGAGCAAGCGGTTTCCCGATCCATATGCCCTTTACATTCTCAATTTCAGGGATATTGAACAGCGGGACAAGCAGATCCGACATATCAACTTACCTAACCGGGAAGCAACATGTTTCTCAGGAACATGAAGCTTTCGTTGCCTGTAATAGTATAGATAATGCTAAAAATAAGACCGAGTACTAAAAGAACCATGATAACAGCCTTGCAGGCATCCTGTCCTTTAACGGCCCCGAGCTGTTTTGGCTCCATTCCTAAGTACGCGCTGGCTGCATAAAGTTCCTCACCGATAAGAGTGTAATCACAGGTTGTTATGAAGAATGGAAGCTGCGTAACAGCATCTGTACCGGCAATCTGGATTGCTCCGGAAAGTGAACCTGTCTCGGCAAGAAGCAGCGACTCAGCCCAGAACATGCCAAGATAGAAATTCGTAGCAGGCTTTTCCCTCATCATAATACCGTTAACACCCGCAACAAACGCGAACTGGCTTGTGGTCAGGAAAAAGACTGAATCCGGATCGTACGAGTCAGGGCGTCCCGCCTCAAGGTACGCCTGCTTTACAGATTCTGTTGCTACGGTGTATACGATCGGATCACAGTTCGGAACTATTAGAGAAGTCTGGTATTCAGCGACTTTTCTCGCGACTCTCCCGAGGATGGTAAGGCTTGCGATAGTAGCAACATCGGATATGGTTGAAAGACCTGGGACATACAGGATCGGTTTGCCCATCTCGGTTGCTCTTCCAATCGCCTCATCAATAGCATCGATGCCGGCTATCGGTCTGAGGTACATCTTCGTGCCGCTCCGGGCTTTTCCGAAGTAGTAGAATATCAATATGATGAAAAGTAATCCCGCTATCAGAACCGATGTTTCATCGGTATTGATGAATTCCCCTTTTGAGGTTACTGGTGAAACAAAGACCTCACCGACCAGAGTATCTCCCGCCATAGTGATTGCAGCAGGTCTGAACATATATCGGACGCCCGGTTCAATGTTGTAATCGGGATCGTATCCATCGACCAGAAATTCTCCTTCAAGAGGAAGCGCTTCTGAAAGGACGAGATTCCAGCAATCATCCGATTCATCAACCTGTTTCCTGTAGATAACACATGAAATAAGATTTTCTGTTTCTTCAACAGGAATGGACAGATACAGGTGAAGGTGATCTCCCGCATCGTTGGGACGGTCCTGCACATCAGTGATTTCTATTGCCGGCTGAAGAAGCATCAGAGCGGTGAGTACAATTGAATTTATCATTCTCAGACGTCCTTTTCACTGGTCACGGTACAATATTTCATATTATCTAGTATGCATATCAGAATGAAAAAAAGAAAGGTTCTCAATCCTCTGTTCTTGTTCCCAGATATTGCTCGCCAATGAGTACTTTGCTCATTACTTCAATATCATGTCTTCTGTGCCATCCTGTCTTCTCGTAAAACCTTATGGCCGTATTATCAGAATAAATGAAGAGGTGAGCCTTTTCTATACCGGCTTTCCGAAGAGCGTTCTCCGCAGCGTTCATAAGCGCAGCACCTGTTCCTTTTTCCTGAAGGGATTCGTCAACTGCAAGATGGTAGATATAACCCCGTCTTGAATCGTGACCTGCCATAACAGAACCGACAATTCTATCATTTAAAAGGACGCTGAAACAGTATTCTCCGTTTCTCTCAAGAAAGCTCTCGAATCCTTCTCTGCTGTCGGCCCCGGTCATGGTTGTACCTGAGAAGCCGCTCCAGAGATCTACAAGGGATAGGTAATCGTCTTTTTTCATCAACCGAATCATACCCTTTATCGAATCCCTTCATCAAGAGCTTTACTGTAGAGTTTCAGATACTCGTCAATTGTAGATTCAATATTGAAAAGAGAAGCTCTTTTCAAACCGCACAGACCCATCTTTCTCGCACTGTCCTGATTATCGATAAGGTTCGACAGCGCCTCAGCCATCTCCACGGGTGAATGGGGATTCACCAGTGTTCCGCAGCTTCCGTCCCTTCCAACTACATCACCGATCCCGGGAGCATCAGAAGCCACAACTGGAAGCCCTGAAGCCATCGCTTCAACGGCGGCAATGCCGAACCCCTCCCTTATGGAAGGCATGAAGAAGATATCAGCTTCCTGCATAAGAACAGGTATATTTTTTACGTCACCGGGAAATTCCATACTTGAAGAAACACCAAGCTCAGCAGCAAGTTCTTTCAGTTCGCTTTCAAGATTCCCGCTTCCGGCTATTACGTATTTCAAATCAGATTCGGTATTGCTGCAAAGTATTGAGAATGCTTCAATGGCGGTATGATAATTCTTCGCATCCGTGAGTCTTCCAACGGATAATATCACCAGCTTTTCTTTACCATCAAATACTCCTGCTGCCTTGAATTCCTTCAGATCTATTCCGTTTGATATCACTTCAAGGCGATCAGAAATTTGCGGAATCCAGCTCTTAAGCTCCGCTGCTGCCCCATCGCTGACGCAAACGACTATATCGTACAATGGATAGAACAACCTGTCAGTTAGTCGTCCGGCAATCGTTCCGCGTCTTCGGTTTGAAGTACTGTGCTCAGTTGTGATTAGTTGCCCGTTCAGATGTATTCCATCCCGGACAAGACTGACTATAAGCTGTGAGGGAAACAGGTGTGAATGAATAATGTCAGCGCTCTCCAGAAACGTTTCCTCCGGCAGCCCGGCGAGTCGTAACAGTACTCTTGGATCGTAAGGAGAAGAAAGCCCAAGTGAAAATACACCTGTCTCTGACCATCCGTACTTACTTCCAGCAATGGAGATGAGAATGCTTTTTTCACCATGAGTGAGGTATCCCCGATGCAGGCTCAGAGCGAGCCTTTCAGCTCCCCCCGTTTCGAGACTGTTGATTACTTGAACTATTATCATTGTACTATTTCTTTGACGGAACCATATTGACTACAGATAATTCTGATGTAAATCTAAGCGCATAAGCACTGATTGGAAAGTTATTGATGAATAAGGATTAAGTTCTCAGAAGAGGATCTGTTAAACGAAGAACTGGTGCCGGGGGACAGAATTGAACTGTCGACACACGGATTTTCAGTCCGTTGCTCTACCAACTGAGCTACCCCGGCACCGGAAGAGCCAATTTACGAAAACGGATTCAAAAGGTCAAGCTTATCAGTCTCCGGGAAAACTTCAGAATTCAACGACTTCATCAAGCTCTTTGAGAAGACCTTTCATATCAAGATCATCCCTTATCCCGAAACGAGTCAGAGAAAAATCATATTTCACAGGATCATCAGGGCACAGGGTTCTGAACCCTTCCGTGATTTCCTCTACTGTCCTCCAGTCAGCCGTTCGTCTGGAAGTGAATCCAAGGAGTTTCGATACCCTGAACATGTGCGTGTCGAGCGGAACGTACAGCATGGATGGCTCAATACCGACCCATCCTCCGGGATCTACATCATCGCTGCGCACCATCCACCTCATCCAGAGATTCAACCTTTTACAGGCGCTTCCCTTTGAAGGCATGGATAACATGCTCGAAGCACTCAAACCGGCTTTTCTGATAATCGTACTGATCATCAGTTCCAGAGCCTCGATATATCCCTTTGATGAAACAGCATGAGCCAACAGATTACCCAGACTCCCATATTCAATCTGCAGTTCGGAAGCAGCCTTCAGGATACATGCAACTTCCGATCCCTTCGTAAAACGGTATCTGAAATCACTGAAAAGTTTCTGAAGCGTTTCAAGAGATGTCTCACCAAGGAACAGTGATGGTGAATATCCAAGTTCATCAAGTACGGAGCCGGCAGCGTTCAGTATCTGTGAGACTCTTCCATAAGCCAGCCCGGATGCCACAAGTCCCGCGATTTCTCTGTCACAAAGATCTTCATATCGATAGAGGTATTCAAGAGGATCGGGGTGTACAAATTCTCTTCTGTTGAGGCGGTTATAGAGGTTTTCGATAGAATCTTTCAGAGTTTTAATTGATTCCTTAAGCGGGGACACGCAGAGAGTTGCATGTCCCCGTGGGGTAAGGTTTGGGGGACACGCATAGAAATGCATGTCCCCATATACTGCTATTCGATTATATGCAGCCAGTCTCCAAGCAGGTACTGGATTCTGCCGATCAGAAGGCTGATACGACCCATGACGGTGAAACCGAAAGTGGCTCCGAAACCGAGCATGATAACCCAGATACCAATCTTCGAACCAGTGCCGAAGAAAAGCCCCTTGTGCGGCTTTGAAAAGAAGAAGTAGATGAGAGCTGCAAGGGTTCCTAATATCATTACAATATTCCCCAGAACCTCGAACCAGGGCATTCCGCTTGAGTATAAGGGCACCATGGCTCCCTCGAGCTGACGAAGAACATTCGCTTTCATTGTCAGCGGGAAGGCAACACCCATAGCAGTTCCCATATAGAACGCTATCGGATATCTGGATAACCATGAGATGCTCGGAATGAACCTGGTTATATACAGAATGCCGAGTATTCCTGGAATCAGAAGAATCCAGTGATCCCCGCTAAGGAGTGGCTCGATCAGTCTCGGTTGAATGGTTATTTCGTAAGTAATCGCCATTCCGTATCCGGCGGAGATACCTACTACCAGGTGTTCAGCAAGACGGTAGACCGGATTCTCCTTGTAAAGGAAGGAGTAGATGGCTAGAGTGAAAATTGCTCCTATCCATATTCCTATTACTTCGTACATCTTCTACCCCCTTCCCTTCAGCATGGTCTTTTTATGAAAACCACCGGCGAAAAACGCGATGTTACCCATTATTATCAAAAGGATTATGAGTATATGAGCTGCGGACTGCACATCCATGCCTCTGAAGGCTTTGCCTGTAGATGCCGTTATTCCGTTCTCAGTAAGGAGAACCTCGTATTCCGCCGCTCCTCGAAGACCGCCCATCTGGCCTATTACCTGACCGGTCTGTATGTACGGGTAGTAATCGGTTGCCATAACCGCTGTAACACCGAATGCTACCGGTAATCCTATTTTCTCCCGTGCATAGGTTATCCAATATGTACAGGCAGCGGAACCGGAAGTTGTCAGTGCAAGGTCAACCTGCCTGAGACTCTTGTGCTCCTTCAGCATGGGCATTTCGCTGAGCGTGTTTCCATTAGCATCAGAGGGATACTGCGCCTCAATGGAATTGGTCATTCCGAGTATCACAAGATGGAATACCGGAGCGTAACCGAGCAGAGCGTAATCCCGCCCCTCGAATACCCATCCTGCAGCATTCTCGGGAAGCACGTTTCCGTCGTTCTCCCAAGCAATTACAAGCTCCTCCTTGTCAGTTATCCCCGCATCTCTGAGATCGCTCCAGTCCTCGAAGAGTACTTTTTGATAGTACCCATCGAGACCAGGATTCGTAACAAATGCGAGACATGCAATCGCCATGCCATGCCCTAAAGGCTGACATGAAGTAAGGAACACCGGAACGTCGTTGAAGAACGCGTGCCTCATAACAGCCACACCCATCGGCATGTTCTCAGCCTGAGTTCCGGGCGCGA
>CBDVBK010000062.1:0-20636 GCA_965372215.1 uncultured bacterium
TTCTCCTGATAAACCAGCATGCGGACGACATACTTGGCGTAAAGATTTTGTTGCAGGGATAGACGAAATAAAAACCTGCGGCAATTGTGGCCATGGGGTACCATTCACTAGAGCCGCAGACGATGAGAGCTCTAAAATTCAATTACCTACATAAGATCTATTGGGGGGGGCACGGGGGCTGGTTTAGGCCAGCCTCTTTCACTTTTCTTCCTTGTCGGTATTCATCACCATGTGGAGAATAGGTATTCTCAGCACTATCTTACGTGCTAGATTCATATAAACGCAAGCGTGCAACATGTCATCATTAGTCCCATCAGGGTGATCGTATTTGAGTCTACCCCAGTGATCTTCCTCAGCATATTCAACCAGAAAATCATTGGCATAATTTTCGAAATCTTCCCATATCGGGAAAATAATTTCTCTTTCGATTGTAACATCCCTATGCAAATCTGATAAACACATAGTCCTGTTCATAGAAAGGAGCTTAACGTGTTCATGATATTTTTCTACAAAAGTCTTACCAATACCGTAATCAATCTGTACTACTCTATCCCTACCGATAGCCTTGGCTATATCTACATTTCTGGAACCTGCAGCTCCCCAGTCAGCAGCCACAAAATTAACTTTGAATTCTCTCAATTTCTCTATGATAGAATCTACTTGATCTTCCATACTCATACTTTTAGGCAATACCGACATAAATATTACTTTTATCTGTTCTGGAGATATCACTACCCCTATCATAAGTACGGTATTGGCTCCACCCTCAACGTTTCTTGCCCAATCAATACCTGCTACAACATGACGACCATCCAGATATTTTTTAAACAAGGGGTCAAGATCCTCATATCTAAAAGCAAGCCTATGATCCCCACACGCTTCCCTGAGTTGTGGTTCTGTAAAAAACCTATCGGCACTATCCCAGGATAAACCAAATATTTCATTCATTTTACGGGCTATTGGTATGGTAGGATCTCTCCATTCCTTCATAAGATCATCCCAGTTAGTAAAAGGTGAAAGGGGCTGTGGGACTCTGAAACCTTCATACTCAGCAGATTTGAATGATCTTACCCATTGTCCTTCTTCAACAAATATTGGGGCTCCACATCTATCACACCGGAGTCCGGTTCTTGATATGTTTTTAGGACCTATGCTTATCCAGTGGTGCTCTTTAAGCGTTTTCGACCCTACAGATATTAATTTCATACAACCATGACATGGTATAAGCCATTCGTTGCGTGTCGATTTCTTCCAATACTGTTCTATAGGATTCTGCATACTGAGAGGCGTTCCGGAAAGACTTACTATTTTATATGGAGACGTAAACATTGATTTAACAGCTATATAGAGATTGTCGGAAATCATATCCTGTATCTCGTCCATATTAATTCTATCAGATGTCGGAGAACGAACATTAGCCTCTCGACTTGAGTTGGTTATCATGATCATGGACCCGTTACTGAATCTCTTATGTCTTACATTGTTAACACAATCCCCACCTTTCATAAAAACTTCATATATGGCTGGCGACAGATTAATCATCGGCCACAATCTCTGATAGCTGAAAGTCTTTAATTTAAGGTCGTCTGGAGCTCCATACAGAACACTGAACCCTGGAATAGATACGCATTCAACAGTAGATTCCCCCGCCATCATAGTACTCTTACCAATCTGGCGTCCAGCTTTAATGAAACGTTTCCTCTTAGGACAATCTATAATAGGACGGAGATATTCCATGCTCCTGGGAATACCATCAATCTCTGGATTCAAGGAATACTTTATACCAGGCCTGACATAAAGGAGATTTTCCATCAACTGTGATCTGGTAAGCCTTACCTTAGTCTTGGGAGAGATAATCATCTTTGGAGAGCTCTATGTCCGTAGGATCACTTATATCCCCATCCATCTCGGACATGGTCGTAAACGTTGATTCCATTTCTAATTGTTTCGCCCGTTCTTCTTGAATAACTAATTCTACATCTTCTAACGGGTTACCTTGTGGTTTAATTGGGGTCATTCTTCTTTCCAATAATATTCTTTCCATGTTGGCTATTGTTTTGTTAAGAGCATTACTAGATCTTATTTTATAATCCCTATTAGAATCACTACAAGCATCTCTTAACTGCCATGATTTGACCATTTCAAGAGCCTCGATATTATCGATATTTTCCATTGGGGCTCCATGCCACGTAATATACTGTTTAGGAGATTGTTCGATGATAGGTCTTAAATATGAATAATGATTGTCATTATCCGGTATAAGATGCATCCCTCCGTACATAAGCCAATCGTTATGATTCATATCCTTAACTTGCCAAAACAGTTTGGAAAAGAGTTCGATTTGATCTTTACTCCATATGATAGGAGGCGCTCTAAAATCTTCTTCCATTATTCTTCTGATCTGTATGGGTTCAATACCTTGTAGAAGTAATACACATACAGTACGGCGCAGTGATACACAGCGTATATCATCTATCACCGATTGCATCAACTTGGTATCATATGTTGGAGAATTGTATGGACCTATCCTGCTCCATTCATATAACGGCGATATACCGAATTCTTGGGCCTGCTCTCGAGAAAAGCTGTGATAGCTGTTCTTCTTCCACGCATCATAACGATAAATCTCATATTTGTTATACATTATATCCCAGACATTCATCTTGTCGGGTTTACGCATATAATCTTTTCCCGGGATATAGAAATCAAATGATGCTAATTGTTTTAAGGCGTGTTTAAAAGGTACATCTCCATATGCATACGCCTTTAGTACGTTTTGGTATGGAACTCTATACTTTACAACGTTATTAGGACGCTTGGGCCTGGCTCGCATAAGTTGTTCACCGGTTTTTCATAATAACCTTTGCCTGGCTGAAGCGCTCCTTTATCTCTGTAATGCCTTCTAACGTTGCTTCAACCATGCCAGGGTCTAATCCGATATTTCCGATCCTTGCTATGACCAGAAGTCGGGTCAACACATCTTCTGCCACGGTAAGGGTTTCGAGATGTTCGACGAAGTACCCTATATTTTCTTTCGAGAGGAAATTGAGATTGAATATCTTGTTGATACTTTCTCCACCCTCATCTTCAGATGCCGCAGTTTTATGAATTTCTTCTGTTTTATTCCCCCATGATTTTGTTACCAGTGGAAGCACTTTCTCAGGATGTAACTTAGAAACTATCATAGCTATCTTCATTACATTTTCTATCGAAGGGATAAGGGGTTCTATAGCCTCCTCAAAGGTTTGTCCATCAAAATCATATTCAGCCGTCTTCATAAGTGATGCCACTTTTTCTGCATCTTCAAGTCTACGGCCATAGATAGCTGATGCCGGAATAAATATCTCTGCAGTTTCACCCGTACCCATTTTCTCCAGATCCACAGTATCTATACCACCACCACATATGGCAATCAAGAATGCCATCTTATGCATATCTCCTCTCGAGATATTTCTGATACCATTTCCTCTGAGCATAGACTGTTTTTGATATAATGAATATGAGCTGGCCCCTTTTGTAAGGACAAGCATAGAACCGTTATGATCTTCTTCTTTATTGAGTCCTGCTAACTTGATTGCTGAATCTTCTGTAGCTAATATCTTGACCTGATTTTCTGGAAGAGGCGTGAATCTCATATTATGAGGGATGAAATAATTACCACCCTCATGATCTATTATATCAGGGGCGAAATCAGGGTTGATTCTGGTAGGGATCTTATAAGCATCAGTCTTTACAAGATGTATATGTTCCATGGTAGTAAGATCAACGCCCTTAATGTGCATGTCAGCATATTCGTCAGAGTAAATCTCATCAATCCGGAATGGTTTGGTACAAAACGCTTGCCCCTCATCATTCTTGATAAAGAACCCCTTGATTCCAGCAGATATGCTACTGTCAGGCAAAACTATATTTTCTGAAGTTCTGCGTCCAGGGAATGATCCTGTTACTGAATAGTTTTCGTGATTGGCAAATAGCATCTTTCCAGATGTGTCACCATCCCAGTCCATGACAGGATAGGCAACTCCTATTTCCGAATACCCGTTGGACAACATGACCTCATAAGTTCCAAAGGTAGCAACCATACCGGCCTTGTGCCTGATAACATCTGTGAGATTTTTATCAACTACTCTCGTAGCCACTTCGTCACCACGGGTTACAGTAGCCCCTTCTCCCCTGTCTGCATCTTCCAGAATCTTGGTCCCCAACTTGCCAAAATCGGCTGCCAAGCGTCTGATACCTTCACTGGAAAGGCTCTGCTCTGCGATTTCCCTGCGCCCATACGAACCCAGCTTTACAGAATAAGTATCGATATCAGCCTTGCGTACCAAGGCGACATCATATTCAGCATATTTCCCTGGCACGAATTTAAGAGCTGAAGCCGTCTTTTCCATTTCCCTTTGACGTTTCTTGCCGATATAAGCCAAAGAAGCTTCTTTAACAGTGTTTATAAATACATCAGATGCTGTTGCATATCGTTCAAAATCATTGTCGATGATATCTGCAACTTCAGCCAGCTTATCAAGATTGAGAGATCCTATTTTAGCCGGATCTCTCCAGGACGCCCAGCCACTGGTAGATGCCGGAGAACTTATATCATCATATTGGGTCAGATCGTCAGACGAAAGACCCTTATATGGATTGTGGCCGCTAGAAAGCCCTTTCTCCACCTCAGAGGTCATATAGTGCCACGAATGATCCATCTGGTCGTAGAACGTATCAAAGGGTGCAAGCTCCTTGTTTCTGATGATGATCGGAAACAGCAGTATTCTGGAACCAACCGTTATGGTTGCTCCGCCTACTCCTACACCATTCGCAAAATCCTTGTGGGTAAAGTTGAAATGCGGTTTACCCTGAGATATAAAGTCCGGGTATTCCTTCGAAAAGGCGTTTCTGATTTTCTCTATCCACAGATTGGTATCGCCACCAAGGTCTTTCCCTATTTTAACAAGAATCCCCTCGTCTTTAACAGGGGTGTAGAATCTTTTATCTTCAGAGTATGTTGTCATTGGTCATTCCTCCTGATTTGTTAGAACACAATATCCTCTACTGAAGAGTTTACTGCAAGTTCATGAATAGACCAAAAACTTAGGAAGAATAAGTAATTGTTCCTATCGCTTGCCCTGGAGCCAAGACAGTGCCACCGCTGTTGCCCATCGATCCTGGTATAATCTTGCATATGTTATTCTGCTGAAGATAAGTAACTACGGCTGCAGCTTCAGCACTGGCTTCCGCATCGAATAAACTCTGATGAAAGGAAATTATGGCTTCTGCTACAAGCTCTGCTCTTCTTGCTGCTATAAGTTCCTGGTTCTCAAGTACACTCATATCAGGTCGGGTAATAAGATTCCTGGAGTATGTAAGCGCTTGTTGCTCCGCAGACTTCAAAAGGTTTTTAAGCTGAGGCAATGCAGTGCTCCACGCTGACTGCTTTGCGGCGAGAATAGCTTCCTTCAGCATGTAGTGTTCCTATCCGCATCCAACGCCTCAAGGCATGCTTTGTCTGACATTTCGAAATTACGTATAGGACCTATTTGCTCCCTGTATTCATCTACCAACATATCAAGAGCTGACGCCACCAGTTTGGCTTCTGGCTCTTGGAATACCCCATTAGCTACCTTGTAAGCAAGATCAAGAAGACTGACCGGATGATTTGCTGGATCTCTCAGTTTATGGAGAAGCATGGCTAAATCACCTTGTAGACCGGGTTCTTCCTCTACTATTTTATCTCTCATTGGAGCTTCTAAGTCTTTAAGAGTAACTCTCAAAATATCTTCAGCTTTTTCTTTGCTTACATTAATAGTAGGGTTATCCGTATAAGGACTAGGTGGAGGCCCAGAACAACATCCACCAAGCTTTCCAGAAAACGAGTTAGCCGTCTTTTCCGTTATATTGTCAAACGAATCAAATCCATCTCTTATCCTATCGATGAGCTCTGGAGTAACTTCTGTTATGGGCTCACCGAGTAGCCGATCCATGAGACTTTCGTCATCAGATTTTTCTCGGTTAACCCTTTCCAGGACTTTCATTGATGCTTCACTCAAACCAGCTAGGGGTATCACCCCTTGTTCTTCTCGGATCGCAATAGGACCAATCTTATCTATCAACTCACCAAAGGTTTCCTTCTCAACCTGGAGGGGTTCCTTTGTCGTTTGCAAACGTTGTGATTCTAATTGTTTTTTTACACTATTGAAAGAATCCCATTGGGTGCCATCGGTAGGAAACGGTGGTGTTTTGTGGGGATGTTTTTGTTTCAACTCGATATATTTCCATGTTAAACGTTCAAGTTCAGCTTTAGCTTTGAGTCGAGAATACCTTAGGGTTTCGATTTCGTCTAAGACAGCATCATCTGAGGATTCAAGCCATTCATCTATATCCGATATAATCTTAACACAGCAATTCATTTTTGTCGAAAGTCTACGTATTCTCCATCTATGAAATAACATCTGGTTTCTCCAGAAAATCCGCTGCTTTTGCCAACTGGCGACTAAGCTCTCTTGCATCTTTAGAAGATATAGTGACTTTATGCGAACGATTCCCGTACTGTATTATCAATGTTATGTCATTCCGCCTTATCGAGAGTTCTATATCCATCAATGACCCTTTGGGTGCTGTTTTACTCTGACTTCGCTTCTGATTCTCCATCTTTAAACATCTCCTTCTTGTTCACTTAACTCTTCTTCTTCGGCTGTATTAACACATTCCTTGATTACTCGTGGCAGTATACCACTCACCACAAGCTTATTCATCTCCTCCAGAGTTATCTGCGTAGTAAAAGTTTCTTCTGAATCGGTGAGATGGAAATCGACCCTAAAAACAATGCTCTCTATCCCAGGATGTTTAGTTATCATCATCCACTCCTTCTCTGTTCCGCTCCAACTGTTCTTCAACTTTGTTAATTAATTTCTGCCCTGCTATAAATTCAGATATCCCATCAAATTCATGCAATGTTTTTACATATTCTTCTCCACCTTCTGAAGTATCAATGCTGAACTGTTTGACGTGAAATCTAACGATTTGCCCTAAGGTGGCATCAGCAGATGCTACGAAGGCAAGTTCCTTTATCTGACCTACAAGAACAGTACCAATTGATAATAATACGCAACCGCTCTTGAGTATTTTGATGTTTATTTCTTCGGGATAGATCCCCTCAAGCTCTTCAATTTCCTCTGCCTCGTTGAGTTTCCAGTCCTTAAGACTTATTTCTTTCCTCTCACACATTTTCTAACTCCTTATTGGTAAGACCTTCACAAAATCATATTCCTCAGGCAAGGCAAAAATGCCTGATAAAAGATCTCCTATATGCTCCTTACATGCCATAGCAAGAAAATCGCCGTCTGGCGAAGATACTTTGATGGAAAAAATTGGAGAATTCTTACAATTAATATGAGCACATCTTTCTTTAGATTCTTTCGCATCACAATCCTTGCATATAGGCTGTGCGTGACGACTATCTACAAATGCTTCCCACCCCGAATCGTTCTCTTCTGTGATTAGTACACCACAACGCAAGCATTTCTTGATGCCAGTACTCTCTATCGGCTTTAAGCCATCAGCAGTTTCCACACACAGAACTTTATCATCGTTTGTCATTTCAAACTTCCCTTCTAGGATATTCTAAACCTGTTCGATCTTGCTATAGGAATTCCAAAAACAGTCATCTTTTGTATATTGCTGTAGTCACTATTTGTTGTTGCTTGCTGAAGAATATCTACAAATTGTTCCGTAGTAAGATGTATCTTGCTCGGGTTTTCCCCAGTAGTTTTCCGGAATCTATCAAGTCCTTTCATGATCCTACTGCGAAGATCCTTGGGACTTTTAAGGCTTTCAGCAGCTTCTATAATTAATTCTTGTCTACGGGACTTCTTCAACAAAACTTTCCTTCACCATTCCGGACCCATCCTTCATTTCCTTTTTTCCATCAACGTAAATATAAGGATCATCCTTATCAACGCCAACATCATTGGTTACCACTTCTGGTTTGCTGTTCTTGTCATTGTTTTTTTCTGTTGTCATAATACACCTTTCCCAACACATAGTTTCTTCGAGCCCTGTCCGATCATAGCGCCCGTTTTCCAACAGGTATCTCCCGCTCTCACAACTCTATCAAGTGGATTTCCATTACTATTCACCCATACAGCCTGTGCAACCTTTATATTAACCAGCCCGGGCGATTCTATATTCACATTACCCGTAGATCCGTTAAAAGAAAATTTCATCCCCCCCATAGGTGTTTGGGCCTCCAGGTTAACATCCGTTCCGGTGACCTTACCTGACAATGGATTGATAATCAGCTTGCCCTCTATTTCCGAGAAGGCGCTGAGGTTCAGAACTATCTTTCCGTCTTCTGTGGTAAGAATATATTTCAGCATTTCCAGTGATAGCGGAATTCCATTAGGACTCCCTGCTATTCTCTGATCTATTTTAGTGTTCATACCCATAGTTCGTATGAGTTTGTGATAGTAAGTAGTATCGAATGAGAGAATCTTTCCGAGAAGTTGTATTATACCGGTAGCCTTATTGGCTATGAACCCAGTGATCTTGTCCGCCATGAGAGCGACCATGCCCCCTGTGCGTATGTGCATATGGGCACCATCAGAATCTCCCAGGAATTCATCACCAGCTACATTTTCTTCTGCAGCTCTCGCAGCTTCTGCTTCTGGAGTAATAACTTTGGGTGTGCCATAATAGTAGTAATTTTTACCGTCTTTTATGAATACAATTCTGGTACCGTATTTAGGAATTTTACTGTCTTCCATAAGCCGTACTCTGAGCGCATCACGAGTACCTGGGCCACCCTGTATCTTTACAACTACAGTTCCGGCTGCTGGATCAACGCTCTGTACTATTCCAATCGGCATCGTCTACTTCTCTCACAGTTCCTTGGTCAAGAAACTCTACTTTGGTTGCCCTGATACTAATCTTGCCACCATGAGCGCGTGACGCAGATTCTAACTCACCTTCTATATATACTGCACTTTTCCTGCTGAGGAAATTGAGGCAATCTTTGGCTAAAACTCCCCAGGTTACTATTGATATAAAGCAGCTCTTCTCGCGCCGCTCTCCCTGAGCAGTTCTAAAAGTCTGATTATTGGCTATCAAGAATTCAGTACATGATGTACCATCATGCGTAAGTTTTCTAGGATCTGTAACTAACTGTCCTGCAATAACTACGAGATTTGTTGGGGGAACACGTCTATCCATGGTTATTTAGTTGTCTGCGCCGAACAATCCAAGGAGCCTCATGATTGACGTTTCAGACTTTCCTTCCTTCGTTTTTTCAATTCTTCGTACATTTTTCAGCGTTTCGCCTTCTCTTATAAGATGGTCCTGGCCTGAGTTACCTCTAAGTATAGACTTGCGCACTATTGGTTTACCAATTGACGTATCCGACTTTGACCTGAATATATCGGCCAACGCTTCTCTCTGTGCGGCTCTCTTTTCCATCAATTCTTCAAGTAGGGTCATAGAACCTCCTCGCTGTAGAGTATACATTCCATCCTAAGATAACAAAAAAAGGGAATGTGAAACGAATTGTTTCAAGATGGTGGAAGCCCGCCGTTAACCTACGACGGGCCCCCGTTTTTTTGCATATAAGTCCGGTGTTGAAGCCGGAAACCTATTGATCCTAAATCAATTGCTCTACCATTGAGCTACTAATGCTGATCTCTCTTTAGTTTCTTTCACTGAGCCAATGACTGAATTTCAATCTCCTTGCTCTGCCTTCTGAGCTACCCGCCCTTTGTGGTGAGCGGGGAGGGTCTCGAACCCTCGACCAGGAGTGTATAGTTTTGTCATTCAACCAGCTTTTATATTAGAGATCGGTTGAAGTTGATGGGCAATAGTTTAACAGTTCAGTTTGAGTTTGATACCGACCGACCCTTTCGGATGCCATAAATGGAACTTTCCCAGGGGTCTCGGCTGAATTTAAACTTGGCCCTAATGTATAGTTTAGTCGCCTAAGATGAAACCGACAAGTTTGTCAGCTATCCGTATCTGTGTTACGTCGGCATTATTTGCACGCTGCCTAGCCTGTTTGACTGCTCTGAAAAGAGTGTCTACCTTGGCCAACATCACTGATTTGGCAGCCGGAGTGATAGCGCCGGAAATACGTTCGGTCGTGTAGAAACCAACGGGGGACTCTTCGGAATATACCTGCACCTGTGCCGGGTGTTCTTTCGTAGCCGCAGCCACGGGGTGGTTATGCAGGGTCTTGCGAGCACGTACTTTCTTCTCGCCGTACTTGAGCTTGAAGATATTCTCCCCAAGATCCGATGCCGGTACCCATTCTTTGCCAGGAGCAAGGGTGGGAACGCTGGCTATAACGTTACGCCAGCGGTTAATTTCGTCTTCTATGGAGAGAAGAGAGGTAACCGGAACGTCTTTTACCAGAACCGCTCCACCCACCACAATATCTGCCTTGGCATTCTGATTGGTCGAATCCTTGGTGACCATGCAGTTTATGTGCCTGACAATATGCTGGAAGATATAGTTGAGCTTATCGCGCACCGTGGTAACCAATTCGTGCCTTTCTGTTACACCTACTTCGGCTTCCCACGGATCGCCCTCTACCGAATTCGTGTAGGTTTTGATATGTCCGGCGAAATGCTCTCCTCTCTTTTCAAAAGTATGCTGTCCTTCAGCCAACATATCTCTCGCGGTCTTTTTCAACCCCGCTTCTACAGCAAGGATTTCATGTAACTTGGTCATTTGACCCTCCTTTTTGAGTTTGAGTTTGATTAAGCTACCAGTCATGCACTATGTACCCTTCGATAATGGGGCCATCACAATCGAGTTTAAGATAAGCGCAATGATTCTTCAGGGCTAGTTTGAGCATGTCCTGCATGCTATTACTGTAGCCTTCGGATTCGGTTAATTTCCACATAGGCTCCTGTTGAGTACCTACGTATATAGTTTCACCGTAAGGAAATTCATGCGAGTTTACAGTAGTGCTTGGGAATCTTAACCTACGCATATCTTCCTGAGTAACATGAGCCGTACTAGCTACCAAGTATTTTTGTATTTCTAATTTTGGCATAAATCTCCTTAAATGGTTAATTAAGATTTCCGGTCCGGACGCGACTCCGGTTCAGGCTGTTATGCGGTGCCCGCTCGGCTCATGGCCGGGTCAAACGCTGGCCTTGGGTGTAGTCCTCACCAGCTTTAGAGTACGTCCTTGCATAACATTCGAGCTTTGCCCTTTTCCTACACTCAGCGTACATCCAGAGAACCAATAGGAAGCACTTCGGGGCTCCCAGTCTCAGCTTCATACGCGAACCGGATTAGAACTACCGGGCAGGTCGCTTTTGTCTGCCGTGATAACGGTTTTTTGCATAGGATCACTATGCATGGTATTTTTAACACACTTTGTAACCATTCCGTATGCGTGTTGCTCACGCTTCCGGTAGTCTTTTTTTCTGTCCCAATTTGAAGGTCAGATCTTTTCCATACGGCTTAATCGTCCATAAGGAGGAAATGATTAGGACAGAAATGTTTGAAGCGGGGATAGGCCTTGAAGCCCCCAAAGTATTCATCCCGGTTAGCCTCACCAGGACCCGTCCCTCGTCATTCCGCGCGAATTCACCCTACATCCAATTGCATTTTGGATGAAATAAGATCGCCCGCTGGAATTTCCCCGCATCGATGGCCTGAATGATTGTCATGTAAGGTGTGCTATTACGCCAAATGCTCTAACGGTCTCTTGGGGACATCAGGGATTCACGCATTGCAACCAGCGCTACCTCCCATTAACTCAACGGCTTCGCCCGTGGACCCTATCCCCAGAACTGTACTTGTCCTTCCCGTGAGTGATTGCTACTTTGAGTGTTTACATAGGACTCTTTCGCTATTTCATAACGCCACTTATATTCCCATCTTGATGGCGCTGACCACTCTCGCAACTCATTATAAGATGGCTGCCTCTAAGCCCACTTCCCGCACATGACAATCATTTAAAATTGGTGGAGGCGGTCGGTACTGCTCCGACGTGTATGCTAGACCATTAAGAACCTTCTACATGCTTAGAGTGATTAAAGCCCACTCAGCTTTGGGGAACGACAGATATACTGCCAGTCCATCCACCAGTCGCTGATAGGTTCAACGACAAACCGAGCACCTGCCCCGAACATTTACGTCCTTAAGTCGCCTACTCGGGACCACGTATGGGCGGGAAGGACGGTAGCTATGCTACTCTTGGAAGTTCGCCAAATTATTGACCAGCCCTGTTTTACGTCTCTGGGCAAAGACGGCATGCTTCTTTCTTAACCGATTCTGCATATCGATACTATTTCGCCCCCATAAATAGAGTAAATGCTCCCAGGCGCGACTCTGGGCTATCTAACAAGCTCATATATCATACAAGCCAGAGCATGTGTTTGGTAGGCCATGCTTCCTCTACGTGTCTCCAACACTCTATCCCTTCATCACTTACACTTCAACTCGAGTACTTTTCGCTAAGCTCCAGGATAAAATCTAGCTTCCCACGTCGAACATTTACTCAATTTTGCGAGACACTCGAAACAGAAACATCGGAGAGACGTATCTATTCCGACTCCAGGCCATAATCAAAACCTAGAGTATGGTAGTGCCTCTAAAACCGGTTGGTCGAGTTCAGGATTCTCACCTGAAACCTGCTAATGGCCGCAAGTAGCTTCCTTCTTCGAGTTGCAAGCTCTCAGGAAACTTCTTCGCCAATTTAGGCGTCAAAACGGCATTAGGCTGCATCCATTAAAACCTCATCAGTTTAACACAGGCACCGTTCAGAACCAGCCCTGTGACCGCCCTTTACATTCTCATGTGCTGGCGGATTGTTGCGTGACTAGGTCAAATCCACGCCGAAGGATTTTGCTTTAGGCACCCTCGAAACCCGACCAAATCATTAAATCTTTGGGGGAGCGAGGAAGCGTTTTGTATTCTTCCCCGCCCCGTTACCCAACTAGGAACCTTCTCAGCCCGATTGGATCTCTTCTTGTAATAGTCTGAGAAGCTTATCACAAGAAGCGGCTGTTTCCCTTCTCTTATATTGTTTTTTGGCTAGAGAAACTACTTCTTAGGAAACGCCGTCAAAAGCCTTTTTTCGTTTCTCTTATGTATCGGCCCAATGTATTAGTTCTGTCCATAACCAGGATACATTCCAGTCATAGGACTCACCCGGAGCCTTTCCTCTTAGCCTCTATCATAACGAGAGGTTTACCAAGTACACAGGCTGGATGGAAGGGAGCATTACACTCCCGGAAGGCATTTCAGCCTCCTTTCTGTTAAGCCTATAAAGATCAGTCGTCGCCCGATTCTCACGGGTGTCTTAAGACGGCCTTTGATCTCTAAAGAACCTACATCTAATATATAACACAAAAAGGGGTGTTTTAGCCAGTGCTGGGAAAGATGGAGGCTCGGGTGGGTGTTGAGCCCACTACCTGGTGGTTAACAGCCACCTGCTCTACCGTTGAGCTACCGAGCCTCATATACGTTATTGATTATGTAGTGCAAAGATCCTTTGGAAGTGATGCCAAATTCTTTCATGACGACAGAATATGAACTGGTTTCTTCATGTCGTTTGCGTATAGCAAGTATTTCTTCGTCAGACCATCTTCTCCTAGCCTTACTTCCAGCTAATACACCTTTCCTAGCCCTTGCTACTCGTTGTTCTCTGGGCATATCCATTGCGTTTTCTGAAGCCGTACCAATACAGATATTATCCTCAGAAAAATTGAGTTTATCGCCGTCTAAATGTCTTACTTGGATTCCTTCTTCAAATAGCTTGTTACCGTATTTCTGATAAGCCACAAGTCTATGTACCATAACTATGGGTCTAGCTCCAGGTTTGCCTATCCTATGAGCAAACTTAGGATAACCGCGTACTGTTGTAAGCCTTATGGCTTCCCCTGAGTAAGGACTAATGACCTTCTTATCCACTACTCTATAGCCGTCCTCGTGGGCTTTTACAAGGGCTTGGTCCTTCTTAGTATTCATAAAACTACATCCTTTATTAAAGTATAAATATGGAGCTGACGGAGGGCATCGAACCCCCAAACCTGGTGGTTACAAATCACCTGCTCTGCCAATTGAGCTACGCCAGCTCCGAATGATGGAGCGCCATATGAGTCTTGAACTCATTACCTTAACCTTGGCAAGGTTACGCTCTAGCCTGGTGAGCTAATGGCGCTATATGGCGTGGGTAGAGAGAATCGAACTCCCAGTCGCAGGATTGGAATCTGCAGGTTTACCATTAACCGATACCCACAAGATGGCAGGGGAGAGACGATTCGAACGTCTGCTCTCGGGACCAGAACCCGACGCCTTAGGCCAGCTAGGCTACTCCCCTATGATTGCTCCAGCATATTCCTCAATAGCACCCATGATATGCTGATACAATTTTACACTATTAACATTTACTACACAAGTGCCATAAAGTAATCTTCGCTTGGTCCTCACCTTGCCTACATGCTTCTTAATCATTGTTTTTTTGAACTGAGATCTGGGTATAGATAATTGGCACGACCAATATTTTTCAATAGCTTCCACGGATATTCCATTGTTATCATAACAATGCACCCTGAAAACAACTTTAGATAGCTTCGCTCCGAGGGAATCTACAAGAAATAGTACGAACAGACGTAGCATATAAGGATCAGAATTTACAAAAGTAATGGTGTTTCTATTATTCGACTTATACCCCTCCGCCCAGTACAGCATACATCCCTGAGTATGAAGTAGATTTCCCTCTGCGGCTTTCTTCTTTCCTGTCTCACGATATCGTCTCCGTAACTCAGCAAAACGCTTTCTATTAACCTCTGCCGCTTTCTTACGCCCTCTCTCACGACCATCGGCTGATCTGTCCTCTAAAATTCGCTTCTGCTCATCAGTCAATACAACATGCCGCACCCATGTTGATGCACTAGCTTGACTCACTCTGAGCATAGATGCTATTGTTTTAATGGATAATCCTTGTTCGCGCAATCTGATAGCCTTAGCATGTTCTTGTGGTTTAGCCTTCATTAGAACCCCCTATCTATACTCTGAATATAACATGACACTGGGGTTCTGACAACTGAACTACTCGCCCAAGAATGGTGCTCATGCGGAGGTTCGAACTCCGATTTCCGGCGTGAGAGGCCGACGTCCTAACCAGTTAGACAGACATGAGCAGTAAATATGGCGCTCCTACGGAGAATTGAACTCCGGTTTCCGACGTGAAAGGCCAGCGTCCTAGTCCACTAGACGATAGGAGCAAGAATGGTGCATGCGGGAAGATTCGAACTTCCGACCATCTGCTTGTAAGGCAGACACTCTGACCGGGCTGAGTTACGCATGCACTTGTATCTTTGTTAATTTGAATAGTTTATCTTCCCAGTCTTCTTGCTGCATGTTGATGACTGGGATATCGTGAGACACGGCTATTCGTATTGCTTGACCGGTACCACCAGTCTCTCTACTTGTACGGGTCTCAGTTCCATCCGCACCATCTGGTGTCCAGCAGATTACGAATTCACTTGGGGTCTTGAGGTCTCTACCTAATACCTGATAACCGTTCCTGGCCATCAAGTTTCTAACATACTGCGATCTAAGAGCTCTTGGAGCTGGGTGATGTTGTTCCATCAACTCGTGAGCCCTACTATCTCCCTTGGCATCATCTGCTATGAAAATCTTACTTTGTTCTAAGGAGCCTTTTTCAAAAGCTCTATCAGCCCCCAATGCTCCCCCCGACCTGAGAGTATATCCATGTTTCCTCAGTTCGATAGCAACCCTGGTCATAGCATTTATGATGTCATCAGGAGTCTTCCTTGATCCAACACCTGCATAATACTTCAAATAATTATCCTTCCTAAAAAGATTGGCTGGCCCGTCTGGACTTGAACCAGAAAATCACAGCGTCAAAGGCTGTTGTCCTACCAATTGAACTACGGGCCAAAATGGTGGGCCTGGAGAGATTTGAACTCTCGACGAGGTTACCCTTCCGGCTTAAAAGGCCGGTGCCCTCGGCCAAACTAGGCGACAGACCCGAATGTTGGTACAGGCGGAGGGAATCGAACCCTCGACTTGAAGATTAAGAATCTCCCACTCTACCAACTGAGTTACACCTGCATTAAAATCTTGGTGGCAAGGGCTGGATTTGAACCAACTTACCCCTAACCCAAGTACGCCAGTTTATAAAGAGGGCCTGATTTACAGTCAGGTGACGTTACCTTGCCATGGCACTCCCGGTAGGATTTGAACCTACGACCCGCAGAGTAGAAATCTGCTGCTCTAATTCCTGGCTGAGCTACGGGAGCATGGAACCCACCCGGGGATTCGAACCCCGAACCGACAGACTTAGGAGATCCGCACTCTTCCAATTGAGATAGGTGGGCTTATTTACTTTTTATGCGGCTGTAATTCAGCTCCTTCGAATTTTCTGACAGCTTTAAGATAATCAATGGTAGCTTGGTATCTCTCGAAACCATATTTCTTTTCGGCGTCATCTCTACTGAGAAATTTTTCCTTCTCATCCAACTTGGCAAAGAAGAAAGGTAAACCGTTCCCCGTTTGATTACGCCAGAAAGACCATATCATCATGTTACTAAGTAAATACTTGAGTGGTTCACGACTGTACCAGTGAGTCTCTTGGTCATAGTTACAATCTGCGATCAGGAAGAAAGCTACATAAACATGTTCTTCAGCAGGACCCCTGCACACATCTCCCACTGAAGTATCGAAACTCCACGGCCCTATCCACTCATCCAGGGCTTGCCTTGAATGGTAATGGATTGCCTTCCTGTAGTTACTATTAAGAGCATATACCCTGCTCTTGATATACTCTTCGTACTTCTGGGATGGGTAGATATTACTGGTTACGTGCTTTTCGTGATCTTCCCAGTCTAACTTGTATAGAGGTATCGGATCTACATCTGCAGCAGATATGTTGGTGTGAATAAGCTTGCCTTCTCCGACACGTACAAGCTTGGGGAAATGCAATTGATTGGAATGACGTCCTAACATTTCTATCCTCCTTTGGATAGTTAATTGTTGTGTTGCCCTATGCAACACGATACCTGAACTTGCCTTGAATATGTCGAAGGTTTATGAGGACGACCAGGGCTAACTTGCTCCCCCTGAGCCAACACCTGCAGTAGTTTTTACCTTACACAAGTCTCAGATCCAGGATCTCGAGTTCCTGAATGATCGCCCAAGCTCTATTCGCCGTGACCGGTACTGGCAGGCCGAGCAGGCCCTGTGACCGCAGAAGGGACTCCAACCCTCAACCTACCTGAAGATACAGGGGCTCTGTCATTGAGCTACTGCGAATCAAAAATGGCGACTCGGAAGGGACTTGAACCCTCAACTTCCGACGTGACAGGCCGGTGCTCTCACCAATTGAACTACCGAGTCGCTGAATAATAGCGGAGACGCTTGAGAGTCGAACTCAATACCGGTTGCGATCCGTACCACCATGGCTACGTCTCCTCAGAATATGGTGCTGAAGGTGGGCTCCGCTCCCACGACCCCTGCCTTATCAGGACAGTGCTCTGCTAGACTGAGCTACTCCAGCGAGATTGGTGCCAAGGGAGGAAATCGAATCCCCGACAATCGCATTTTCAGTGCGGTACTCTACCTACTGAGCTACCTTGGCATTAACGCTTGATATGTATCCAGAATAAATCCACACTCACATGCTTTGTCTTGAGTATATCATCTCCGTACCGTACAGAAATGAAAGATCTCAATATGATCATCTGGCTGAATCCCATACCTAAGATACTAAGTTCAAACTCTCCCTCACTTAATGTTAGAGAGAAAGGCGCAAATTTTAAGTACATATTATCCTTTCATAAATAATGGTGGACCCAATCGGAACCGAACCGATAACCTCCGGGATGCAAATCCGGTGCTCTTCCAGTTGAGCTATGGGCCCATATGAATTTGGTACCGGGAGAGGGACTTGAACCCTCACGCCGAAGCACAGCGTCTTGAATGCTGCGTGTCTACCAATTCCACCACCCCGGCAAGTTTTGTTGTTAATCTATGTACCTCAAAATAGTTTGTTGTTCATAAATCGTAAAAAATGATCCACAAGATTGGAACAACTACTTGTTTTCTCGTAGATTTATCTGTCCGTTTTCTATCTGTTTACGTCTGCTCCATTTACCAACGCAGGATTTACTACAGAACGGACCCTGTTGGCATTTCTTTACCCTAGCTCGATCTCGTCTTGCTCTAATTTTCTTCTTTGAACCGCACTCAATACAAGTGATAATGGTGTATTCGATGGATCTTCTGTGATGATTTATGTGACCTGCCCTAGATTTGATCAATAAATTTTGGGGGTCATTATTCCTTTTATCCTCGTCCTCGTGGTGTACCAGCTCTGTTGAAAGAAGTTTACGCCCTAGCATTTGTTCCATAATCTCCCGGTGCTGCAAGACAGTGCGACGACTCCCGTCATCATATTTCACTGTACATGCCAAGTATCCCTCGAGATTAAACCAATTACTCCTATATATTTCCTCCATGACACCTATCTAAATGGTGAGGGTGGAGAGATTCGAACTCTCAGTCGTCGCCGACACGGGGCCTAAACCCGATGCGTGAGCCAGTTTCGCCACACCCCCACTATAATAAGGAATCCTAAAGAAAGTCAAGTTGCGTGTTTGCCGATCCTATCCGAGTACAAATATTGGGGCGAAAGCTGGGAATCGGACCCAGACCACCAGGGCCACAGCCAAGCGCCGACACCAGTCGGACAATCGCCATAAGTTGTTAGTAAATAAGAATATGGAAGCGGGCGTGGGAATCGAACCCACACGCCGAGTCACCCCGACTAACCGGATTTCAAATCCGGGGCCTTACCTAGTTAGACTAGCCCGCCTCTGAATAAATGGCGGTAGAGATAGGAGTCGAACCTACATGTCTCTCGACGCCGGTTTAGCAAACCGGACCCTTACCATTCGGGTCACTCTACCAAAGAATAGAACTGCCAGGCCGGGCGCTACTCCGGCGCACGCTAATTTTACTCGGTCTAGCGCTGACCTAGACAGCCGTTTTTAACGAGGTGTTCGTCATCCTCTTTGCGTGTCTGCTTCCACGCCGCTGGCAGCATATCGTAAATGGCACGCCTACAGGGACTTGAACCCCGAACCTTCTGGTCCGTAGCCAGACGCTCTATCCATTGAGCTATAGGCGCTTAGAACTTGTCAACTTGTAGGTTGACAGAATAATGGAGACGACGGTGGGATTTGAACCCACGAAATACAGGGATTGCAATCCTGCGCCTTACCGCTTGGCCACGTCGTCCATCGATTGGTACTGCGGGAAAGATTTGAACTTTCGACAATTCGGATATGAGCCGAGTACTCTGACCAACTGAGTTACCGCAGCTTGTCTGTTATTTCTCTATACGTCTTCCCTGCCTTAATATTCTGTATTCCTGTTTTACATACATTATATTTCTCAGCTAATTTCCTTTGAGAAAGAGAAGAGGTAAATATCTCCATCACCTCTTGGTCGGCAAGTGACCTGTTGCATGACTTGCGACCCTTCAAAGAATCTGAGATGGCTTGTTTATGTATCTTTGATAATTTATGTGCCGGGAAGGTGCCTTGTTCTGATCTAAGCTTTGACCAATATCCTCGGCCCGGCTTGTTAATGCCATATCCTTTGCACCACTTTTCAATGGTTTTACCAGACACTCCTAGATCCTGAGCTATAGCGCTCGATGGCTTCGACCACACCATAGAATAGAGTTCTTCCCTTGATGGTCTCTCTGTTATTCTATCTGCTTTAGAAGAACATTTAACGCTACAATACTTACGTTTAGATTTATCAGGCTTGAACATCACCCCGCATCTTGGGCATTTGTACATAGGAAGGATATTACCATCAATAACATGATGTTTGTGTGTGTGAGCTGCATTAGAAGACAAAACTTCTAAATTACTTATATCGTTATCCAACGGATTTCCATTGATATGATGCACTACCTCTTCGGGCTTCAAATACCTACCTAGATGATTCTCCATTACCAGTCTATGGTAATATATGAGGCCAACCTGCCATGCTTGTGGATGCTCAGGCATGTGTACCAATAGACGTCCTTTATGCGTTATGAGAGTCACCGAACTCAGGTCATGCATTATCTCCTCCTTAGGTTTTGGTCTGGGCGGTGGGATTTGAACCCACGAAAAATCTCCTGATCCCAAATCAGGCGTGATGACCGGGCTTCACTACGCCCAGACGGAAAGCGTTCCTTATCATATATATAATACAAAAACTGTCTTAGAGAAAGGAGGAGGTGGTTGAGAAGATAGGATTCGAACCTATACCGAGATTCCGGATATGAACCGGACCCAACACCGTTATTGGCTGCTTCTCAACCGTATATATGGGAGCGGGAGATGGGAGTCGAACCACATCACTGATATCCGAGTTATGAGCCCGGCCCAGCACCACTACTGGCTGCCCCGCATTATTTTTGGCTTTAATCGACAATGTCAAAGAACTTGCAGCTTGCCACTGCTTCTTTCCAGCAACTTGGAGCGGGAAACGGGCATCGAACCCGTGACCATCAGCTTGGAAGGCTGACGCTCTGCCAATTGAGCTATTCCCGCTAAATACAAAAACCCCAGGAATCGGAATCCCTGGGGTACTTGTGTAAATTTTATTGGCCT
>CBDVBK010000063.1:0-20474 GCA_965372215.1 uncultured bacterium
GAACCACTGGTTACTGGTTGTGGTGGTTTCTGTGGATTTCCCCAGGACCGCAAGGTTTATAGCTATGCTGGTTTCCGGGATTACCCGGGAACCACTGGTTACTGGTTGTGGTGTTTCTGTGGATTTCCCCAGGACCGCAAGGGGGCGAAGCAAGTTGTCTGCTCCAATTGTGCTTATGACAAGCGGATAGCAGATTCGATCAGATCAGGGAATGTCATCCTCAAATTCGTCAATATCCTCTTTTGCGTGAGATCTGATTTCTTCAAGCTGTTCAAGAAGTTCGGAATCGCTATCCTGTCTCAGTTGCTCGAATGGTTCCAGAGTGGTACGGTTCAGGAAAGGCCCTATAGTGAATTCCACCCCGATGCTGAATTTAACGTTCTGCATAACATCCATCGGGTTTCTTTCACTGCCTCTGGCCAGCTGTTCCAGCTCTGCAACAGCAGCCAAGAAGCGGACATTTCTGTTCATGGCGTAGGAGGCGCCGAGATTAGCGTCTCTTCCATCCCATTCAATAGTTATTGAAACATTGTAAGAAGGGTGAATATTCAGGGCTACGAAAAGCCCCGGGACCGGATTACTGATTCCATCTTCATCCGCGTTATTTCCCTGTTTGAACCTTCCAATTCCGTAACCCAGGTTCACTTCAACAGGTACTCCGAAGAGGTAGTTGAGATTTTTTGTCATAACGATATAGGCAGCGAAATTCTGATCCTCATCATACTGGTACAGGGAATCCTCGTAATCTTTGAAGAACTCATAGTTCTTTTCTCCAATAATGTTCTGACAGCCCACAGCCAGCGCCGGAGTGTTGATCCGTTCGCTGAATACAAGTACGCGGACATCTCCCGAAATCCCTGCGTCACCCAGCCATGTTGCACCTATTTGTGCTCTGTTGAAAAGCCCTATTTCAAGGTGACCACCAATCGCAAAATCGCTTTCCGATGTGCTGTCAGCGAGTTCATAACTGAAGGCGGTGATAGAACCGCCAATTGTTATCTGAGTATGCTGAAGCACGGTTGCGGTTGGTGTGTCAATAAGACCTGATCGGGAAAATGGAAGAGAACCGGCGTTACTGACGGAGACCACAATACCTGCGACAAAAACGATGATTAAAACAAATTTCATTCAAACCCTCCCAACGTCTTATTAAGATATGAATCTCTGATTTATTGTGCAATGGGTGGTATTAGACCAGGGTTGCCGTAATTATCAGCTCTCCTGGCCAGGATGAACCAAAGGGGGAGCCCTTAAAATCACCCAGAACCTCCATAATCCTGAAACCACTCATCTCCAGGAGGTGTTCTGCCTCATACCTGAACATATACCTCATCCTGAAGGAATGCACTGTCCTTTCCGTCCTTCCATCCGAATACTCTGCAAGATAGATCATTTCACAGTTTATCAGCTGCCTGGCAAGATCGACGGATGGATTCCTGAGCCTCCTGGTTACTTTCCGTCCATCCGGAAGGTCGAATGGCAACTCATCACCGAATTCCTCTTTGCGAGATTCATCAAGAATGTATTTCATCGATGGATTGAAAAGATCAAGTACAAAAACGCCGTTATCCTCCAGATGACGATGAATATTCTTAAGAGTCTTCAGTTGGTCCTCGACAGTTTCCAGGTGCTGGAATGATCTGAAAGGAGTCGTTATAAGGCTGAATTTGCGTCCGAGTTCGAAGTTCCGCATATCCCCATTAATGAGAGTTACCCTTTTTCTCAGATCTGTATCTTCATCTTCCAGCCTTTTCCTGCAGATATCAAGCATTGCTGATGACGGATCCAGCCCCGTTATCTCGCATCCGGTTTGAGCAACCGGCACAAGTACTCTTCCTGTACCGCATCCGAGTTCCAGAACGGGACCGCTGTTCTTCTCAGCAAGATCAACATAATAACTGATATCATCCCTGCCTTCATAGACGGGGATATAATCGTAGAATTCAGCACTTGATCTGTATTCGTCATTTCCTGTTGTATTCATTATTCTTCCTTCCTTCTTATAGGAAATTCATTGGAGAATAGCGCTTTCTCTGCTGAATGTCTTACTGCAAATGAATAAAGCCGCACCCGCATAAACCGCGAGTGAGAGATAGACAATCATCATAATACTGACATCTGCCTGACCTGCAATGATCGTCCTGGTTGCCAGAGATACATTGAGGATAGGGATCAGAGCCGTCGAGGCGTTCAGATTCATCCCTGGCATCATTCCAATAAATGCAGGAATGATTATAACCGGGAAAAGAGGCCCGATCTTGCTCTGAGCTTCCTTATATGTTCTCGCAGTGAAGGAGATGGAAAGGAGCAGACCCGCGAAGAAAATAGAGAGCGGGAGCAGGAGAGACAGGAGAACGAGTATGGATCCCGGTTCCAGAATAGACATTACCATATCAACGAATTCTGCTGGAATCGAGCTGATATACCGGATTCCAAGATAGAGACCCAGCAGGGAAACTGCGGCCGAACTGATTCCGGTAAGCACTACAAGTCCAAATTTGCCTATCAGGATCTGAAACCTGTTCACCGGAGAGGTCAGCAGGGTTTCAAGTGTGCCGCGCTCTTTTTCTCCTGCAGCCAGATCAATGGAGGGATACATGCTGCCCATGAAACAGAAAAGGATGAACATGTAAGGCAGAATACCGCCAACCATATCGGCCAGCTGTTCTTTTGGAGTAGCCAGATTCATTTTCGAGACAGAGAGGGTTTCAATAATACTTATATCTAAATTCAGCGCATTAAATCGATCAACACGCAATAATTCCTCATATTCACCAAGCAGTTGCATAATTCGATATTCTTCAATCGCTCGCTCCTCGGTTTCTTTCAAATAGAAGGTGATCTCACCCTGACCGAGTTCGCTGACCTGCCGGTCGAATTCCTCATGAAATACGATAAAGGCATCGAGACTGTCTGACGCGATGAGTTCCTGTCCCTCCTCAAGCTGGATCTGTTCAAATACGAGGATGTTTTCCTGCTCATTCAGCATTTCGACGAATTCAGAGGCGTTCCCTCCAGCAAGCAGGCCAACCCTGAGTTCTCTGACCTGAGCCTTTTCCTCGTGAGACATAATGAATCTGGATGTCAGTCCGATCATCACGGGAAACATCAGAAGTGGCATAATAATCATGGTTATGATGGTGCGGCGGTCCCGAAGGGAATCCTTCAGTTCTTTCCGGAATATCGTCATAATCGTCTTCATGATTTGTCCTCCTGCAGAATGCGAATGAATTCTTCCTCCAGAGATCCGGTCTTCATCCTGTCTTTGAAGACCTGGTAAGTATCGTTGTACAGGAGTTTCCCTTCGTGAAGAATAGCGAGATCATCGCTGAGGAAACTGACTTCACTCATGATATGCGTGGAAAAGATGACCGTCTTGTTTTCACTTTTAGAGCGTCTGATAAGATCAATGATGCTTCGGGAAGTGATAACATCCAGGCCAACTGTCGGTTCATCAAAGATCACCACATCGGGATCATGTATAATTGTTCGAACAATGGAGACCTTCTGCTTCATTCCCGATGAAAGCTTACCGATACGCCTGTCAGCAAAGTCATTCATGTCCAGCAGATCGAAAAGCTCATCCTTGCGCCGATTGAAATCAGCATTATTCATACCGTGAAGATCGGCATAGTATTTTACCAGTTCCTTTGTAGTCAAACGGTCGTAGAGCTTGGTTGATCCGGTCATAAAGCCAAGATGAGCACGGACCTTCTGAGCTGATTCTACAGTATCATATCCCGCAACTTCAATGCTTCCTGAGTCAGGTTTCATAAGTGTTGCTATCATTCGAAGAATTGTGGTCTTGCCTGCACCATTGGGGCCGAGCAGACAGAATATCCGTCCGGGTCTGCATTCGAAACTGACCCCGGATACAGCGTGTACCTTGCCGTCAGCACAGGAGTTGCCCTTTTCTTTTTTCTGTTTCTTTGCAAGCTTGAAGGCTTTATACAGATCTTTTACGACGATCATTGTTGAACTACCCTCTCATATTTTCATCCATAATTTTATTCTGACCTGCATGAATATATAAACCCTGTGCAACACCGATTACGGAATCTGATCAAAGCCGGATCCCGTTTCTCAAGGGTTAACCAGGAGTAAGATAGCGGCGAGCGTACTGAGACCGGCAGCCATGTGTGAGACGACAGGTATCGCCAGCCCCCGGTACCTTATAGCGAGTCTCCTCCATAACCAGGCTGTTAAAGTCAGAGCCAGGAAAGAGACAAGCACCCATTGCAGCCGAAGGAAGAGCATGAGAACAAGTATGTGGTATGCGGCAAAAGAGCAATCAGTCAGAGTCGGCCATCTGCTGCTGGAAATAAGATACTTTCGCCAGAATACTTCCTCCAGCAGAGGATGAACAGCAGCATACCAGGCAGCGAAGATCCACAATGATATCCCGGACAGCCCAAGATCGGAAAGAGATTCAGAAAGGATATCGGGTTGAAGAGAGATGAACGGCCACAGAAGAATGAAAAGGGGGCCATTTCCGATAAGGAGAAGTGACATTCCGATACCTGAGAAACTGTTCCAGCCGGAGAAAACATCCCGCCGGATATTCCATTGTCCGTTGATGAAGAGAATGAGCAGAATACCTGAATGGTAGAACAGGATTGAGCACCAGGCGGAATGAAGCAGATAAATACCCGCTGCAATACTCCCGAATGGCAGAAGGACAGCAAAAAACCTGAACCTGTTCGCGTCTTTCAATACTCACTCCTCTTGATCGAGGGTTCCCGTCGATAAGACGTTAAAAATAGTATGCTGCATAAGTGAAATACTTGCCGGGCCAGGAACCGAACTCAGAGCGTAGCTCTCCGGCTTCACTGCTGGAGGATTCCCCCGCTCCTCGGCTGATTCCGGCGTTCAGCGTGATGTTCTCAGTGATGCCGTACTCCGCCATCAGGGTCACATATGCGGATGGGTCAATCAGATTGATAAGTGCCTGCCCGCTGAGGTTCAGAAGCGGCATAGGTGTCCAGGTCATACCCGGGGAGAGGTAATGCCTGCCAAGAAGATAGATACCGCCTGCAGTGTAAGCTGGAGTGGTTGTTACAGCATCATAGTCCTCAGAATTGTTCGTTCCCGGAGAGTTGAAATGATATTCAAGATAGCCGTACAGTAAGGCGTTGAACCAGCTTCTGTCCATTCCCGCTGAAGCGCTCCAGAAAGTTTCTTTTTCCTCATCAGGAGGATTTACGGCGAAAACAGCGGTCGAAACAACCGCCAGTTCAAGCCATCCGGTTGCTCCGCCAATTGTTCTATTCAGACTTCCTCCCAGCATCAGATTCTCTCTGAAACATGCCGCGATAAGAACAGCATCGGTCTGGAGCATGTAGAAACGACCTCTGAGCCAGCCTCCGCTTTCACTGAAATACGCATCCTTTCCGAATACCCAGCCTGCATCCAGCTCTGACATCATGCCGATAGGATAAGTAGCCCTGATTGCGTCCACGCCAACACGGTACTCCATATCGATCGTTCCGTACTGGAATGGTGCGATAAAGTCGATCGGACTGACTGATTTTGACACTCCCCAGTAGATGGCCTGCCGTCCCAGCGAAAGGCTGGAAAAGGGGAGCCTGAAACGAATGCTGAGCCTGTCCAGGTTCTGCAGGAGGCTGAAGGATTCGGTACCCTTCCATTCGGAAGGGATGATACGATCATCAAGGTCGCCAATGCGGAAAGGAGGAATACCTGATGGTGAGCCTTCGAAAGCAGGATCGCCTGCAGTCGGACAGATCATGTACGCAAGATCCAGCCTTGTGATTCCCAGACGCTTTGAGAGCATCAGTCTCATAGGAGCCTGAGACAGGAAGCGCAGGGAGGAATCTTCTCCCGTCATATCGATGAGATCAATCCCCGGTTTCAATGAACCGGAGATACTGCAGGCCTGAAGCCGTGCTGAAAGAATCAAAAAAAACAGCAGCAGCAGAGTTCCTGATACGGGGAATTTCACTCGTATTCCTCTGGAGGGTTGTTCCCGTCCAGTTTTCCGTCAGTGAGAACGACCAGCTTTTTCGCTCTCTTCATCACTATTTCGTCGTGGGTTGAGAAAAGGAAGGTCATGCCGGTATCTTCGTTGAGCTGCCTCATCATGTCCAGCAGTGCTCCGCTTGTTTTAGAATCCAGATTCGCGGTTGGTTCATCCGCTATGACAAGAGAAGGTTTAGAGACCATAGCCCGCGCTACAGCCACTCTCTGCTGTTGACCTCCGGAGAGTCTTGAGGGAAGTCTGTGAGCGTAGTCATCGAGCCCGACTTTCTCCAGAATGTTCATGACTCTGCTGTGCCGTTCATCCTTCGGGACTCCTTGAAGCAGCATGATGTACTCTACATTCTCCTCGACGGTCAGTACAGGGAACAGGTTGTATGCCTGGAAGATGAACCCGATGTGATCCCTCCTGAAATCGGAGAGTTCATTACCGCTCATTTTCGATAACAGTCTTCCCGAAAGCCATACTTCTCCCTCGGTGGGAGTATCGAGACCGGTTATCACATTGAGGAAAGTTGTCTTGCCGGAACCACTCGGTCCTATAATTGCGGTGAACTCTCCTTTCATCAGCGTATAGTCAATTCCCCGTACTGCGTGAACAGGCACACCTGAATCATCGTAGGTTTTAGTAATGCCCTTTGCCTCGATTACTTCTTCATTAGCCATATTCTTCTCCGTATTCTTTACAGGCTCTTTCTCATCGCTTCGGCAGCATTCAGTCTTGCCGCATGGATACCGGGATAGATTCCGGCGGCAGTTGTCAGAAGAAGCGTGAAGAGCGGATATATCCAGATGCTGCTCCACTTAGGAATTGGATGGATCGCGCTATCAAAAATTACACCTGAAACCTCTATGTTGCCGAAATCGATACCGGTTTTCCATGTGATCCAGATGATAACCAGTCCCATGATGGAACCGATGGTCATGCTGATCACGGCAAGCCAGAATGCCTCCAGGATTACCATGACGCTGACAGTACCCGGTCTTGTACCTACGGCCTTCATCACACCGAATTCGTACATCCTCTCGTAGACTGACATGAAGAGGGAGTTCACGATCCCGAAAACTACAAGGCCGAACAGGATTACAGCTGTTATCGCAATGCTCATTTTTGTCATATTGAGCATTGCCGTTACCTGTGTGGCCAGCGTTGCCCAGCCCTGGGCCTTGTTTCCGCAGATAGAGTATCTGCTCCAGAAAGGCAGCGATTCATCCATTCCCATCTCTGAATCCGGAAAGCGTATTGCGATCTCATGAAATCTGCCTTCGAGACCAAGCATGGTTTTCGCTGTATTGATATCGATGAAAGCGGTATATCTGTCGAGATCATCACTTCCGAAACGGCAGATTCCCGTTACGAAGAACAGATTACTGGATAGTCCGCTGTCCGCTTCCGCAGCGGTGATAACGATCAGGTCTCCAATTCCTGCGTCCAGATCCTCCGCGAGCTTATATCCGATTAAAAGATTCGTGCTGTCCCCGCTGAAGTAGCAGCCGGAATCTATTGCGGTCTCCAGCATGGAGACTGTTGGTTCGGTTACAGGGTCGATACCTATTATTGTGACCGGTTTCATCTCCATCGTGGATTGAAGAGATGCAGGGGAGATTATCCGTAAGGTAAAGGCATCCACTATCGAATCCGTTCTCAGCATTTCTGTGATTGAATCCGGTTCATTGACGGTCAGAGCTATTCTTCCGGTCTCTCTGAAACCGTTTCTGTGGATCTGCGCGTCACCCATCCATGCGTTTGTGGTCTGATCTATCATGTGGTAGCTCATGCCGGTCATCAGGGCTTCAGTAAACATCAGAGCTGCCAGTCCTAGACCTACTGCAAGACCTGTAATTACCGTTCTTCTTCTGTTCTTCCAGACGTTGCGCCAGGCGAATTTTATAAGTCGTCCAAACATGCTTCTTATACCGTCCTCAGGGCTTTTGCCGGTTTTGTATGAGCAGCCTTCAGGGCAGGGATCCAGCTGACGACCGTAGCTGTCAGCATCACGCAGAGGGCCGGTATCCAGTAGCAGTCAGGAGAGATCGACGCGATCATCTCGCGGAAGACAGTGCCTCCGTAATCAAGCGGGGGGTCAAGTATAATTCCGTGCTTTGAGAGAAAAAGCAATCCTGCTGTGCTGATTATGCTTCCGAGCAGGATGCTGATAAAACCCATTATGTTCGCCTCAAGCATGATCATCCGGACTATGAAACCTGGCCTGGTCCCCATTGCCTTCATCACTCCGAATTCCCGCCTTCGTTCGAGAACCATCATAAGTATCGTATTCAGAACTCCCATGGCTGCGACGAGCACGATAATGAAGATCATCACTTCCAGACTTGATTCGTCAGCTTTCATTCCGTTGTAGAACTCTTTCGCGAATACTTTCCAGGAATCCGTCTCCAGATTCCTGCCGGTCAGTCTTCCGGAGATTGCTATGGTAAGGTTATCAACTTCATTAAGCGTATGTGACAGGACAGCAATCTCGTGTGCTTCACCATCCAGAGCGAACAATTTTTGAGCATCTCGCAGTGTGATGTAACTGGTTCTTCTATCGATCTGTGTATTTCCGGTGCTTACTATCCCGACCACGACGTATCTCTTGTCCGCTACAGCTCCGTTTGCTGCCTGGGAGAGGAGTATCAGCGAATCACCTGAAGTTGCTTCAAGTGTTATCGCAAGTTCCTTTCCCAGAAGGATCTGGCCTGTAGAGGAGAGAGATGTGTCAGCGTCGGATGAAGTGAGCATTTCACCCTCTATGATCTTTGACGAGAACCCGGTTGCTTCCTGCTCCCTTGCAGGATCTATACCGATTACTGATGCTGCGGCTGAGCTGGAGAAGACATTACTCGTTTGCCCTGCTGGTTTAATTGCAAGAAGTGCTCCTGTGTATATTCGCGGAGCCCATGCGCGAACGTCATGGATAGAATCCAGGATCAAACCAACCTGCTCGAAATCATCGATTGTACTGTATATGGATGGATCCGCAAGATAGCCTTCATGGTGAACCTGTATCTGTCCGGTTCTGTTGTTTGTGAAAAAAAGTATGATGCTGCTGTACGATCCGTTCATCCATCCTATTGAAAGCGAGGAAAGCACGAATCCGCCTGTCATGGTCAGCAGTGTAAGGATCGTTCTCCTTTTCTGACGGAGGATGTTTCTCCATGCAAGCTTCGGAAGCATTTTTTACTGATTCCCGCCGGATTGAAGGTTACTCAGCGTAAAGATGTCGGAATCAACTCCCTGATTGAATTCCGCGTGTGACCACGTGATGGTTGTACTCTGTCCCTCCCTGTTTGTTGGAACTACTTCCATCGTCGCAGGGATCGTTCTCCCTCCCATATCCTGGATATCGGAGAATGTCACGCTCTTTATCTCATTCCCGTGCTGGTCGTAATAATGCTCCCAGAGCGGGATATTGTCGTCCGCTCTCACCGCGCAGATGATGCTGGACCATACAACCGCTGTCGATGGTTTCGGAATGAGCCTGAGGTAAAGAACGCCGTCTTCTGATGTTCCCGTAAGAGTTGTATTATCAGTATATTCAAAAGTGTAGTCAGTTGCGTAGGTGATCTCTTTTACAATATCGTTGTTGGTGATATCTGAGCCCATCCAGGAACCTGTCATCATGGATGGCGGGACTCGAACAGTACTGTTCGTGTTGGGAAGGTAATTCCACATCTCCGTTCCGATACGCAGGGTAGCCATCCCGGCCTCCCGCGCCGGGGAGAGTACAATAATGAACGTCTTTTCGGATCCCTCTGACCACGCTTTCATGGTGAGAGTTCTCTCCCAGTGAGGGGTAACTATGTGCATGGACATTTCCGTGTAGCTGTCATCGCTTCTGTAGAGCTGATCCAGCGCTGCGATGACATCATCTATATCAGGCTGACACCAGGCAGCAGTGCTTGAGAGGAGCATTACGAGTAATGTTGTGAAAGCCAATCCATATCTCATCTGATTACTTCCTTCCGGCAGTCAGCTCCCTTGAAGGTCTTCTAAAAATAAGCGTATTGATAATTTTAATGTATTTATGCTGCATGTCAAAATTGTGATTTACAGACCGGGATTGAGTAAAAAGATTATATTGCGCGTCTGTCTGAATGTATAGAGCTGTGAAAACAGAAGACACTGGAAAGTGATTGATGAATAGTGATAACAGGCGCCCCGATTCCTACAGGGAAATAATTACTGTTTCGCTTCCAATAATAGCCGGGATGGCCGGCAGAACAATAATGATGTTCTGTGACAGACTGTTTCTCGCCCGGCACAGCCAGCTTGAGCTTCAGGCAGCTCTGCCGGCGGGAATTCTCAGTTTTACACTGCTCTGCATTTTTTACGGTACCGCGGGATACTCAAGTACATTTGTAGCTCAATACTTCGGAGCAGATGACAGAGATGGATGCTCTAAAGCATTCGCTCAGGGACTGTTTCTGACAATGTTCTCCGCTCCGTTCCTTGCCCTGATGGCAATTCCGGGAAGTTTTCTGCTGGACCTGTCTAAGCATGCCCCCGAGATTCTTGCCCTTGAAAAAACTTACTTCAGAATTATGATGTTCTCGGCAGCCGGGCCTGTGTTCACTGTAGCCGCGGCCGCATTCTGGAACGGACGGGGGAAGACCATTCCCGTCATGCTGGCCGTGCTTGCCGGTGCCGGGCTGAACATCCTTCTGGATTACCTCATGATATTCGGCAAAATGGGTTTCCCCGAGATGGGGATAAAGGGAGCCGCAATAGCCACAGCTATATCATCGTTTGTTCCAGGTACTATTCTCACAATAGCGGCATTTTCGGGTAGAATTGCCCGCCGATACAGAACAAGGGAGAATTTCAGATTCTCCCGCGAATTAACGGGCAGGATTATCAGGTTCGGCTTCCCTTCCGGTCTTCAGATCTTCATGGATGTAGCCAGCTTCACGGTTTTTGTCTTCATAGCAGGACGCCTTGGTACACTGGATTTTACTTCGAACAATCTTGCTTTCAGTGTGTACAATCTGGCATTCAATCCGCTTCTTGGGTTCAGTTTTGCTACAACGGTAATAATAGGACGGTGCATCGGCATGGGTAACATCAGGATGGCAGTAAGGGCCACATGGCGGACCTTTCTGCTATCACTGTATTATTTTATTCCTCTTGCGGCTACATTTGTATTGTTTCCAGGATTTTACACCCGTCTTTTTTTCAGTCCGGATTCCGCCTGTACGATTGAAGAGCTTTCAGCGATCACAGCGAAGCTGCTTGCAATTCTGGCTGTCTGGGGCGTATTTGACGCGGTTAGCCTGATATTCAGCGGCGCGCTAAGAGGAGCTGGTGATACGAAGTTCGTTGTATGGGTTTCAAGTCTGCTTGTCTGGCTCTTCTGGATTCCCGGAGTTATTTACCTATATTCGGTTCGGAACGCAGGCATTGTCGAACTCTGGGCGTTCACAAGCATCTATGTAGCAATCATCAGTGTGATCTTCCTCTTCCGCTTCCGATCAGGAAAATGGAAAAGCATCGATCTCCTTGGCAGGTCCTGAGCACTGCTTATTCAATTTCCATGGGATTATCCTTGTTTAAATTCCTTAATTTCCGGTTAACTATACGAGGTAATATCATGGCAATATTACTGCCTTGAACTGTTTCATCACACTTATTATCCAGTATCTATTACTTCCGATTATTTGCGAAAGAACAGCCTGTGAATACGTTATCTACAATAATAATCATAACTTACTCGCGTATCTATAAAAAACATGCTGGGACTTGACGCTATATACGCTATAGTGTTATATATTGTTAGATTTGGAGGAAATCAATGGAAATCAAAGAAATCCCGGATATTCTTAAACAACTCAGACTGAAGTATAACCTAACACAGGAGGAACTTGCAGCAAAGATTGGTGTGGCATTCTCAACACTCAATCGCTGGGAGAATGCTAGAAGCGTACCCCGAAACAAGGCTATACAGGCAATAACTATGTTGATTGATGAAGAACTGGACCCGGCTGATTCTGTTCAGGATGATCATAAGAAACGCCGGACGCTTAAATCAAACCTTCTTGCCACGAAGTCGATGGAGCAAATGCTCTGGAGTGCAGCTTGTTCCATCCGAGGAGAGAAGGATGCTCCGAAATTCAAAGATTACATTTTACCACTTGTATTCATTAAGCGATTGTCTGATGTCTTTGAAGACGAAGTCGAGCGTCTGACAGAAACCTACGGTGATTATGAAACAGCTCTATCCATCATTGAGGAAGACCCTAGTCTTGTACGCTTCTATATCCCTCAAGAGGCACGCTGGGCTGTAGTAAGTGGACGAGAGCAATTTGACTGGCCGGAGGATAAAAAACCGAAAACACTCGGTGAACAGCTCACAACCACAATGCGGATTATTGTCAAGGTGAACGCAGCAGATCGACGGAAAGATCTTAGTGGTGTTATTGATATCATTGATTTCAATGAAACGCGTAGTGGTGAAAGGGAGATAAGTGACTCCGCCCTGGCTGGCATCATAGAAACTCTGTCCGATCCACGTTATCGCCTTGGGCTATATGATGTTGAACCCGATTTCCTTGGCCGCTGCTACGAGTATCTCCTGCGAAAATTTGCTGAGGGTCAGGGTCAAAGTGCTGGAGAATTTTTCACCCCGACTGAAGTCGGCTGGCTCATTGCCTACATGGTTCGTCCTTCACAGGGAGAAGAAGTATACGATTACGCCTGCGGTTCTGCAGGTCTTTTAATAAAATGTGAACTTGCACTCATGGAAAGGGAACTGAAGGTCAGCCATCCGCTCAAACTCTACGGCCAGGAACTGACAGGATCAAGTTATGCGATTGCGCGGATGAATATGGTGATTCATGACATGGAAGGTGAAATCCTCCGTGGCAATTCCATGACTAATCCAAAATTCCGCGAATCCGATGCGAGCCTCCGGAAGTTCGACATAGTAGTAGCTAATCCCATGTGGAATCAGTCATTCGATACTTCCGTTTATGAAACCGATGATTTCGGGCGTTTTGACGAGCATGGCGGTATCACATCCGGTAAGGCGGACTGGGCCTGGCTTCAGCATACGATTTCCTCGCTGAAGACCAATGGTCGAGCCGGTGTTGTTTTAGATACCGGTGCTGTTACCCGGGGAAGTGGAAGTCGAAATGAAGACAAAGAAAAAACCATCAGGAAGTGGTTTGTAGAACATGACATTATCGAGGGAGTTGTTCTGCTTCCCGACAATCTCTTCTACAATACTACCGCTGCCGGCGTCATCATTATCCTTAACATGAACAAGCTTCCGCAGAGAAAAGGCAAGATCGTACTGGTGAATGCAGGACAGGAATTCAAGAAGGGACGTCCCAAAAACTATATCCCTGATGAAAGTATTCACAAGGTTGCCCGGGGTTTCATCAAAGGGCATGATGTTGATCGTTTCATCAAGGTTATCACGATCGAAGAGGCAGCAGGGAATGACTACAACCTGTCACCCTCTCGGTATGTGGATACAAGCGAGCAAGAAGTTTACAGACCCATCCCTGAAGTTCTTGAAGAGATCTGGGGTGTTGAAGGTCTTGAAAAACAGGCAAAGAAGAAGGATGAAGAACTTAAGAGGATATTCAAGCAACTCGACTTTGAGGTGAAGCGATGAGCAGAGTACTAACCATGGATCATTTCAGTCTCCATCTTGAAGAAGTATGCAAAGCAGAAGAGCTTCAGTACGAACATAATAGAGAAGGATGCATAAGAACGCTTGACAATATCGGTAATGCACAGTACAATACACTCATAATTGCTCCCCGCTGGATCAGTCTTCGGACCTCCGGCGGGGTTATTCTTTGCCATAAGTGGGTGACATTATGAATGAACCCACTTCCAAACGAACAATTGCTTATGTTGATGGACAGAACCTTTTCAATTCAGCTAAAGAAGCCTTCGGCTATCATTATCCCAATTACAATATCCGGAGATTGACCGAGACTATTTGTAAGCAAAATAACTGGGATCTGACAGCTGTTCATTTCTATACCGGGATTCCTGATCCTGAAATAGACCCTAATCGGCATCATTTCTGGGTTGCGAAGTTGGCTGCTATGGGAACACGCAATGTCAGAACCTTTTCTCGATCAATTAGCTATACAAATCAGTTGGTTACGCTCCCTGATGGTTTTGAAACAACGACACTGGTCGGCAGAGAGAAGGGCATCGATGTTCGGCTTGCGCTGGATATAGTGCGAGATGCCCTTGATGACCGGTATGATGTTGCATTAGTCTTCAGCCAGGATCAGGACTTGTCAGAAGTAGCCGTTGAACTCCGTAAGATTTCCATCAGAGATGATCGATGGATAAAAATTGCTTGTGCTTATCCACAAAGTCCGACCTCCCGTAATCGCCAAGGCATCAATGGCACCGATTGGATTCCCATTAATCGCGCCACTTATGACACCTGCCTTGATCCGAATGATTATCGGAGGAAGAAATCCTTAAAGCATTCAAAGGATATGAAATGACGAATGAGTGGCACAAAACAATCATTGATGAGGCTGCTTACTTTACTAAAAAACCTCGTGGTTTGGATTGTAGTACATTTGCACGCATACCCTTTATTCCTATGGAGCTTGTCCCACAAGGAAATACATACATCCTTGAACACATTCTAAAGCCTGGAAGGGAAATCAAGAGTGGTAATTATTTCGAGAAGGGTGACTGTCTCATATCAAAGATTACCCCATGTTTTGAGAATGGAAAACAGGGGATCGTTAGAGAGCTTTCAGCCGACTTTGGATATGCATCAACAGAATTGATTCCATTCCGTGGGATTAAAGGGATAAGTAATAAGTACTATTTGTATTACTTCTTCCTTGAAGCCACAACTCGTCGTCAGATTGCGCAGAAAATGGAAGGCGCAACGGGTCGCCAGCGTATTCCGATGTCTGTATTGAAAAGCTGGCCTATTTTCCTTCCCCCTCTTCCAGAACAGAAGAAGATTGCGGCTGTACTTCTAAAGATTCAGCAGGCAATTGAAATTCAGGAAAAGATTATCCAATCACTCCATGATCTCAAGAAATCCACCATGCAGCACCTCTTTACTCACGGCCTCAGGGGTGAGAAGACCAAGATGACTGAAATTGGAGAGATTCCATGGAGTTGGAGAGAGAGTAAGCTGGGCTCGCTCTGTAAGTCCAACAACGGTTGTATTCAGACAGGTCCTTTCGGAAGCCAATTACATGTATCAGACTATCAATTGCTGGGTGTGCCAGTCGTTAATCCTACGCACATGTTCGAAAATAGAATCATCCATGATAGAATCCCTTACGTTAGTGAGGCGAATGCGAACAGGCTGAGCAGACATATTCTTGAAACAGGTGATATTCTGTTCGCAAGACGAGGCGAAATTGGAAGACACGCGCTAGTCGCAGAATATGAGTCGGCTTGGCTCTGTGGTACTGGTTGTTTCCTTATTCGTATACGAGACAGTCGTGTTTCAGCTGCCTTCATCTCTTGGCTTTTATACTCAAAGAGTTCGCAAGATTGGTTAAAGGCTCACGCTGCGGGTGCAATCATGCCGAATCTTAACAATAAGATTTTACAGACTTGTCCTGTGACTTTCCCGAAGACCAGAACTGAGCAAAGCGAGATAGTTAACTGCCTAGATGGTTTAGTGCAGAAACTCGATTTCCACGAATCTAAAAAATCCGCCTTCCAAGATCTCTTCAAGGCAACACTAAATAAGCTAATGACCGGAGCTATATCAACCAAAGACTTACACATTAATACTGCAGAGGTTTCAGTATGATCATAGAAAGCCCGAGGTAGAAATTGCCATTACGGGGAGGAGCGAGCGATAAGTATGGCAATCGCTTCGAAGGAAAATGGACTGTCTTCTGTCTTGCATGTGTGATGGATGAGGAGTTTGATTCCATTAGACTGGAGCATCCTGGGAAAGAAGGCGAAGGTTGTGAATTTATTCTGAAGAAAGGGGAGCTTTCAGAATATCATCAAGTTAAGCGTCAGCATTCCGAGTCGAGAGCATGGAGCATTGGGGATCTCTATGCAAATGGTGTTTTAACTACTGCTTATGAGAAAACTCGGGATCATAATCACAGTTTTCACTTTATGTCAGCTGTTAGCTCAGGCTGTGTGGACGAACTTTGTGATGCAGCAAGGAATGTATCATTTGATGAATTCATCGAACATTTCATAATTGGAACTAGAAAGAAAACTTGGGAGAAGCTTACAAAATATTGGCATACTCTCATTGAGCAAGAAGTCTCGTTTCCCGAAAAAACACCTAAAGAAGAACAGCAAATCCTATTTGATAAGATCGCCTTTGATCGGTTGAAACGAATTTATGTAAACAACATAAGCGAAAGTCATCTTGTACGTATGGTGGAAACAAAGTTACAAACATTAATAAGATACAATCCAAAGAAGATCAGAGTGGAATTAGCAGACCTGATCCTCGAAAATATCCATAAGGAACTCTTTGCAGAATTTTTGTGGTCATGGGTTGAGAAGTGCGAATATCAACGAGTGGACTTTAGTAAGGATAATAGAGTGCTTACACTGCTAGACAATTCAAACCAGCGCTATGAAAATATGATCAAGCCAATTGCTGATGAAATTTCCATCCCATGTGACGAAGTTGATGAAGCTCTCAAGATTCTGACGGGAAATGAGAAAAAGCATTCTGTTCTTGTTTCAGGTGAAGCTGGAGTTGGTAAAACTTACATACTCGGTCAAATTATTAAGGAAATCCGAAACAGAGAAATACTCCACCTTTACTTCCGAGTTGATAAACTTAATCCAACAGAATTACCATCAAATATAGGTCAGCAGTTAGATCTTCCTGCATCTCCGGTGGAAATTCTTGCCGGGATTGCTAAATCACGAATATGCGTGTTGATAATTGATCAACTTGACTATGTTAGTTTTGCATCAGGACGTAATCCTGCATTTTTTGGATGCATCACAGAGATTGTCAGATGTGTACGTACTTTCCCCAATATGCGGTTGCTCATGGCATGTCGGAAATTTGATCTGCAGAATGACAATCGACTTCGTGAACTGATTTCTGATAGAGGATCATTCCAAGAAATCACTGCCAATCGATTCTCACTTGAAACTGTAAAAAGTGTACTGAATGACCTTAATCTTCCAGTAAACTTATTTAAGGAAAGACAGCTTGAATTCCTACGTCTTCCTCTTCACCTGTCGATTCTTGCTGAGATTAAGCCACAAACTGAAGAGCAGATATCCTCTTTAACATGCGATCTTGACCTTTTTCAGGAATACTGGGAACAGAAATTTAACAAGGTATCTGAGAGAATTGGAGATAAAACGAATCAATGGACCGATGTGATTGATGTGCTTTGTGAGAGTATGACTGAAGAAACAACTCTGTACGTGCATGAGAATACTATTCTGGATAGTTTTAGAGAAACTGTCCGTGCGATGGAATCGGAAAATGTTCTTGTATTGGATAATACAAAGCTTAGTTTCTTTCATGAAACTTTCTTTGATTATGCTTTTGCACGGCGCTTTATCGCTAAGGATCAAGATCTCCTCGAGTACTTAAAGTCTGGTGAGCAGCATCTGTTCAAGCGAACTGCATTGAGACAAATACTTATACATAAGTTTCGTGCCAACTATGATGCTTTCATTTCCGACATTAAACGACTTCTTTCAGATCCAGAAATCCGATATCACATAAAACAATGCACAATGGAAGCGATACAGAGAATTAGTAAGGCTTCAACCGAATTATGGGATATTATGAGAAGTATCATCTTAGATGATAACGCAAGCCTGGCAAATGAAGTGTGGAAAGTATTCTATCTCACACAGGATTGGTTCAGATTTCTCAATGAAAAAGACTTAATGAATAAGTGGCTTCAATCGGATAATGATAAAGTTCAGAACAATGCTTTGCAAATTATCAAATACCAGATTGACTTTTTTCCAGAAGATTGTGCAAAACTCTTGGAACCATATATTGACTCATCTCCTGAGTGGAATCGGAAATTATTATGGATCATCGGCTGGAACCCAACTCTTTCAACCTGTCGAGATGTGTTTGACATATTCCTTAAACTTTTCAAAAAAGGTGTTTTTGATGATGATAAGGAAGCACCTGAATTATGGTCAATGATCCATGCTCTTCCCAACAGGCAGCCTAAATGGGCTGCAGAAATACTGGGATTGTACCTTGATCACATACTCAAGGGTGTTAATCTTGAAAAAGTTGATCGGAGTCTATTCAAAGGGAATGGATCTGAAACAAGTTTCTTCCTGGAAACTGCTAAGAATGCGCCAGAGCAGTTTCTAGGCAGTATTCTACCTTTTTTCGTGAATGTTGTAAAAGCTACAGCAAAGGAACGTGAAGGCAAGCTTCTACTAGATGGAATTTGGTATTTTCGAAGCTATGACAGAAATCTTTTCGACCTGAAGGATGGTATTCTCGAAGGTGCACGGATTGCTCTGAGAAAACTGGCTGAGTACTCTCCAGAGGTTTGCTCGAAATATCTAAGTTCTCTTATGATCGATGGCGATTATGACAGTGTTAACTTTCTGATTGTACAGGCATTTGGAGCTTCTTCTCATAAGCTGTCTGATACTGCTGTTAAATACGTTTCCGAAAACCCACAACGACTTGAAGCAGGATGGCTATCAGGTGGTGGTGGTGATTTCGAGTATTGGGCAGCACATGAAATGGTTGAAAATGTCAGCACATCGTGTTCAGATAAAGCATTTTCGTGTCTGGAACAATTGATATTGAATTATACACCTATTAACGAGCGTTCAAAGGATAGACTAAAATGGCGAGGCTTATGGCAAAGGCTCATGTTGTCTGCGTTAGATCCTGAACGTAGATCACCTGAAGCTGAGAAGCAATTAAATGAATACCACAGAAAATTCCCTAATTGCCCAATAACTCCACCCATTGCTAGTAGAGGGGGAACCGTTCATTCTCCAATTCCTGAGGATGCAGCCGTCAGGATGTCAGATGGTAATTGGTTGAATGCGATTAATAAATACAATTCAGATGGTCGTGATCACAGGGATCATAAGGATTTTCTAAAAGGTAATGCTCATGAATTATCAAGTGTTCTTCAAGAGGAAGTGAAGAGAGATCCAACACGTTTTGCACTACTTGCACAACGTTTTCCCAGTGACTCCCATCCATCTTATTTCGGGGCGATTGTACGAGGTTTAAAAGATTCCGATGCAGAGAAAGATATTGCCTTCGATATTGTAAGACACTTCTTCAATCTCCCAGGAAAGCAAGGGGGACACTGGATTTGCAGTCTAATCGCGAAGTACAGCAATGAAGATATCCCAGATGATATTATGAAAATACTTGCCTGGTATGCAACTGAAGCAAACGATCCGAAGGATGATAGTCTGACTTTTCGTTCAGGTGATAGTTCCGATGAAGATAATCCATCTCTTATTAACTCGACTGCTATTAATTGCGTTCGCGGAGTCGCAGCTGAAGCAGTAGGAAAGCTATTATTCACCAGTGCAGAGCGAGTATCATTCTTCACACCATATTTACACAAGATGGTCAATGATCCGACAATAACTGTAAGATCGACCGTTGCATATGCTTTGCTTGGACTATACACACATGATGAAAAACTTGCTGTATCTCTTTTTCTCAGGCTTTGTAAGTCCGAAAAGGATGTTCTTCTTGCGACGCATCATGTTGATAGATTTCTTTATTATACAATTAACAGGCACTATTCAACTCTCCAACCAATACTCAAACGAATGCTTGACTCGGAGAATAGCACTGTTCGCGAAGCAGGTGCACGTCATGCAATTCTTGCATATCTCAACTCCCTAAGCAGAAAAGAAACCACGGATCGTTGCTCCAGGCTCTGGCTAATGCTGCTTAAAATGATTACCTCAAAATCTGTATACAAACGATATATAGGTGGCTTTCTTTATTCACTTGCTCAGTTCAGTTACCCCAGAGAGATTAGAAAAATCTTAGCAGGTGATGAAGCTGCACTGGAAGGTGCAGTGAAGGTTGCCGCTGCAAATGTGCTACATGTTGAATGTCATCAGTTTTGTAATCTGGCGCTGACTCGATTTTTCAACGATCCTTTGAAAGAGATACGCGATAAAGCTGCGGGATGTTTCAGAGTGGCAAAGGGTCGACAACTTGAAGGTTGTACTGAACTCATTCGGGCTTTCTTGAACAGTCCGGCATTTGAGGATAACTTAAATGATTTAATATGGCCACTTAAGGAATCCACTGCGGATATCAGTGAGGTGATCATTGAAGTGTGCGAAGTAGTGATATCTGCTCTTGATAGAGGGATTGCCCCGTACTCTCGCTTTTCTTCCCAAGTGGACAATGTTGTTGAACTGATACTTCGAGCGTATCAGAACAGCGATGATGAAAGATACCGATCAAGGTGTCTTTATCTGATCGATAAGCTTCTAGCGAGACCATTTCCGAAAAGGGTATCGTAACTCAAGGTTTTGCTGGTCTGTCAGCCTG
>CBDVBK010000064.1:0-18148 GCA_965372215.1 uncultured bacterium
GATTGGCACTGGTGGAGACCAGCGGAACACCGCAGCGTTTCAGGAGCTGTCCGCTCAGGGGATCGGCGGGATGACGGAGTGCCACGGTATTATCCTCTCCCCTGACCCATTCCGGACACCTGCTTCCTGCTGGAAGCACAAAGGTCAATCTGCCGGGCCAGCGCAGCAGGAGGATTTCACGCACTTCTGGATCAATTCCATCTGTAAGGGATTCCGCCATGGAAATCCCATCTACGATGAGTATGAATGGTCTCCGTTCTTTGTAACCCTTCAACGTCGATAGTCTTTCGACTGATTCCTCATCGTCAGCACGACAAAGAAGGCCGTAGACAGTATCCGAGGGATAAAGCACAATTCCGCCTCTGAGAAGACAGGAGGAGACTTGCTCAATAATTTCAAAGGCAGGTTTATCAGTATTTATCCGGATGTGTGTGGTTCTCACCAGCCCCGCAATTCTCTCAGTTTAGCCGCAACGTTTTCGTCTTCCAGAGCGATAATCTGAGCCGCGAGATAAGCCGCGTTCCTGGCGCCATGAGACCCGATTGCAACCGTTGCCACCGGAATACCTTTGGGCATCTGAACAGTTGAAAGAAGTGAATCCATTCCGTTGAGTGGGCCAGCTGCAAGAGGGACACCTATCACCGGAAGTATCGTGTGTGCTGCTACCGCTCCAGCCAGATGCGCGGCAAGCCCTGCTCCAGCGATAATAACTTTCAATCCTCTTTCTGAAGCGGAAGAAGAATATCCACTGACCTTTTCAGGTGTTCTATGAGCGGACATCACATTTACTTCGAACGGAATATCAAGATCCTTCAGTATATCTGAAGTATGTTTCATCACTTCTCTGTCGCTTTCGCTACCCATCAGAATTCCAACAAGCATCAGACTGTCCTCCCAATATCATTTCTGAAATATTTATTCTTAAAATCTATTTTCTCAAGTTCCATGTAAGCTCTATCAAGGGCATCATCCTGTGCACTTCCAACGGCAACAACACTGAGTACTCTTCCACCATTGGTTACAATCCCGTCATCGGTTTTCTTTGTACCGGCATGAAATACAGTAGCGTCTTCAATTTTTTCCAGTCCCGAAATAAGAAAACCTTTTTCATATGAAGATGGGTATCCGCCTGAAGCCATCACAACACAGGCGCAGCACCCATCTTTAACGGATACTTCACCCGGAAGTGATCCTCCACGGGCAGCAGCATCAAGAAGATCCGCAAGATCATCATTAATCATGGGAAGTACAGCCTGAGTCTCCGGATCAGCAAATCGAACATTGAATTCCAGAACTTTTGGACCATCATCTGTAAGCATCAAACCAGCGTACAGAACTCCTCTGTAATCGATACCTCGCGAAGCCAGTTCCCTGAGAACCGGAATGATGATCTCCTCTCTGGCTGTCTCACAAAAACCATCTTCAATTTCAGGCGGCGGGCAGATAGCTCCCATCCCCCCTGTATTCGGACCTGAATCTCCATCACCAAGCCGTTTGTGATCTCTGCTCGGAGGGAGAATAACACAATCGGTTCCGCTGCAGATAGCTAGTATGCTGACTTCTCTGCCCTTAAGCCGCTCTTCGATAACAACACGCCGACCTGACTCACCAAACCTGCCTCCAAAAAGGGAATCAAGGATGGAACGTGCTTCATCAGATTCATCGGGTAGGAATACACCTTTACCCGCTGCCAGACCGTCAGCCTTTATTACAAATCCTTTTGCGTCTTCACCCATGTAGTCCATAGCAGAACTTGTGTCTGTGAAAACCTTACTCGGTGCTGTAGGTACTCCTGCGGAATTCATGACATCCTTTGCGAACCATTTGCTGCCTTCCAGCCTGGCGGCCTTCTCACCAGGACCAAAACAGGAAATACCCTCAGCTCTGAGCGCGTCTCCGAGCCCTGCGACCAATGGGACTTCAGGGCCGACTACAACGAGATCAATATTCCTGTTACGGGCAAGCGTAACAATACCTTTGATATCGTCCGCTTCGACCGGTTCAAGTACTCCGAGTTCTGCAATACCGGGATTACCGGGAGCACAGAATAGAGTATGCCTTCCAGGCCTGGACAGAGACCAGGAAATCGCGTGCTCTCTTCCTCCGCTGCCTACAACGAGTATTCTCATTTACCCTCCCTGGCACTGTAAATGTGTTTCTCAGCAGGAAATTCCCCGCCCCGGACCTCATTACAGTAATCCTTTACAGCGCCAAGGATGATTTCGTCAAGCTGTACATATTTCTTTAAGAATTTCGGTTTGAATTCACCGGAAAGACCGAGCATATCATTCACAACCAGTATCTGTCCATCCGTATATCTTCCCGCTCCAATGCCGATGGTTGGAACAGATAGTTTACCAGTTATTTCGCGAGCAAGTTCTTCCTCGATACTTTCCAGTACTACAGAGAAGATACCTGCCTCCTGAAGAGCAAAAGCTTCTGACAGCATCCTGTCGCGCTGATCACTGTATACAACTCTGTATCCTCCGATCTGTTTTATCGACTGCGGAAGCAAGCCAATATGACCCATCACGGGAATACCAGAATCGATAATGGCTTTTACCCGTGAAACAGATCGCTCGTTACCACCCTCAAGTTTAACCGCGTCAGCCCCGCCCTCTGAAAGGAATCGCACGGCATTCTTAACTGCCTGAGCATCGGAGCATTCGTAAGACCCGAAAGGCATATCACCCACGACGAGGGTTTTCTCTGCTCCACGGCTGACCGCTTTTGTATGAGCTATCATGATATCAAGGTTAGCAGTAAGGGTTGTCTGCTCCCCAAGAACCACCATGGCAAGCGTGTCTCCGACAAGTATAAAATCAACTCCGGCCTCTTCTTCAAGCTTTGCGGTTACAAAATCATATGCGGTAAGCGAAACAATCTTCTCGCCTTTATGCTTTTTAATGAGAAGAGATCGTACATTTCCCTTCATTCAAGTTTCTCCTTCCCGGCACCACTGGAGCCAGGTTTCGCAACAACTTCAGGAAGCAACCATCTGTATACAATGATGTAAGAAACAACAGCATATATAAGACCTGCCACAATATCAACAATGTAATGCTCCGCACCATATATGATTTCGAAGCATATACCAATGACCAGAATAGATATCCACCAGGCTTTCCATCCGAATTCCTTGAATGCCATTATCATTATCAGTATCGGCACCCCTGCGTGAAGTGAAGGCATTGCGCCTCTCGGACTTGGACTGAAGGCTGAGATTATACCTCCCGGCGCAAGTTCACCGAGCGCTCTGATTGTAATCCTCTCCACATGAGGAATTGCGTTTTCAAGAGAAGCCATCCAGGGTGGAGTAAGCGGGTATAACACATACGTTGCATAACCGGCAAGTGTCAGCAGTGTAATTGCAACCGTTGCCCGTTTCATCCGCTCAACTCCGCGATTAATCAGCAGAAGCAGCGGGAATACAATTGGAATAAAGAATAGTGTCGCGTGGAAAATGGCAAACATGTAATCATACCATGAAAATTCTCCATGCTGATAAAGATGCTGCTGTAACCAGACAACCGGAAGTGAACCGAACAGGCTTTTCTCGAAGGCAATGATACCCGCGCCATGAAATTCCTGAAAATGTGATGTCACAACAAACTGCAGCTGCCAGTAGGACAGCACAAGAACCAGGTAGAACAGCCAGGGCTTAATTACTCCTGGCAGTTTTCTCCATTTGTATAAAAGGAAACACAGAACAAATGACAGAATAGGTACGGGGACCCTGGGAACAAGACGAATCACAGGCACAAAAACCAGAATGGCTGTATAAATGGTGAAGAAAATTAATATCCATCTGTAACTCCGGTCATCGACCGACGAGTATAACGCCCTCAACGATAACAAGTTACTGCCTTTCGGACATGGGTATTATGCCCATTGAAGAAGTGTGGGGGCCATATCCCTTGAGAATGTTTCTCAAAACAGGGCTAAAGGACTTATAACGGCCTGTTGCTGCCTCTGTCTACCTGTTTACCAGATCACGCATCGGCAAAACATCGGGGCGCAGCCTTCATCGGTTCTTTTTGCCACTCTCAGCAATCGGCCCCCTATAGAGCAAGCTAATAATATGTAATGGGAGTGTCAATTCTCCCCTTGGAGTATCCTCTGCTCTTAGTTAGTTTTCGCTTTAAGGACAATAGATGTTTTCGCTTTAAACAGGAAGCAGATCAATGGCAAAAAATATGATGAATCCCGAAAAGGATTACGCCAGATGGTATCAGGATGTTATCAGAGAAGCTGAGTTAGCTGATTCTGCCCCTGTACGGGGATGCATGGTTATAAGACCCTATGGATTTGCCATATGGGAAAATATCAAAGCCAGTCTGGATCGCAGCTTCAAAGATACCGGTCACAGCAACGTATACTTTCCCATGCTGATCCCTCAGAGTTTCTTTGAAAAGGAAGCGGAACACGTCGAAGGATTTTCTCCGGAACTGGCAATTGTCACTCATGCCGGTGGAAAGAAACTGGATGAGCCGCTGGTTCTCAGACCCACTTCCGAGACGATGTTCAACCACATGTTCTCAAAGTGGATCAACAGTTACCGTGATCTTCCCATGCTGCTGAATCAGTGGGCAAATGTAATTCGATGGGAAATGAGGCCAAGAGCATTCCTTCGAACCACAGAATTCCTCTGGCAGGAAGGGCACACCGCGCACGCAAACGAAAAGGAAGCAAGAGAAGAAACTCTTCGAATGCTTGGTGTTTATGAAGACTTCGCCAGGAACGTTGCGGCAATTCCTGTTATCCAGGGAAGAAAAACCGAACGTGAGAAGTTTGCAGGCGCAGTAGCCAGTTATACTATTGAAGCAATGATGGGGAACGGCTGGGCACTTCAGAGCGGCACAACCCACTATCTGGGTACGAACTTCGCAAAAGCGTTCAATACCATGTATCTGGACAGCAGCAACGAACAGAAATACGTTCATCAAAGCAGTTGGGGCATATCAACCAGGCTGATCGGTGGTTTAATCATGGTCCATGGTGATGAGAATGGACTCCGTCTGCCACCCAGGCTTGCACCCGTTCAGGTTGTAATCGTACCCATACTCAAAGATGCTACAAAAGAAGAAACCATGAGAACAGCGGAGAAGATAGCATCAGAACTCAAAGGCAATGGTATCAGGGTTGAATTAGACGACCGCGAAGGCATGAGTCCCGGTTTCAAATTCAATTACTGGGAAGTGAGGGGGGTTCCTCTCAGACTTGAAATCGGTCCCCGGGATATTGAAGAGGGATATGTCATGCTCAGCCCCAGGAACAATCCCGGGAGAGATGGAAAATTCAAGGCAGCACTGGACAATGTTTCCAGCGAACTGCCTGGATTGCTGGATAAAATCCAGGAAGAAATGCTCAATGAAGCGACAAGAAAATTGAATGAAAGAACATATACAGCAGACTCCTTTGAAGAATTTGCGAATGCGATCAATGAGAAACCGGGCTTCTACAGTGTATGGTGGGATGGCGACACTGATGATGAGATCAGGCTCCAGCAGGAGACAAAAGCCACAGTCAGATGTATCCCCTTTGATCAGACCGGGGGTTCCGGCAAGTGCATCATGACAGGCAGAGAAACAGACGTTAAGGCTATTCTCGCCAGAGCATACTAACAGCCCAATGTAGAGGAATACTATGAATACACTGCTTCTGCTTGCCCTTCTGGTTCAGACACCTGTTCCGGTGGGACCGATGCAGCGCTCAATGGCGCAGGTTGAGCCATCTCCGCTTTCCTTACTTCCGGCAGATTTCCATAAATCGATTTCTCTCTCCCCTGACAGAGGTGATTCGGATGTAATCATCGTAATCGCAGAAGGACTTGAGATTCCTCTGGCTTCAGAGCTCGCGCAGTTTGAATCCGATCTTTCAGCGGAGGGCTGGAATGTCACTTCGTGGATTATGAGCGGTGGATCAGCGGCGGATCTGAGGACTTTCCTTCAGATGCATTCAGATATCAGCGGAGCGGTGCTTGTCGGAAACCTTCCCAGAGCGTGGTATGAGATAGATGGATGGGGACACGAGGAATTTCCAATGGATCTCTATCTGATGGACCTGGATGGAATATGGCTGGACATTGACGAAGATGGCTTGCTGGATAGTCTTTCCGGTGATAAGGCGCCGGAGATCTGGGTGGGCAGGATTGACGCTCACGCGATGGAGTTCGGTAGCGAACTCAGTCTGCTGAAAGATTACTTCACCGCAAACCATCTTTACAGAACCGGAAGTCTGTCGGTACCGGCAAGGGCTCTCGCCTTCAACGATGACGACTGGAGTGGCACCTACGGAAGCTGCGGTCTTGAGAACATCTATTCAACAGTCAATGTGGTAAACAGTAATTCTCAGACTACAGCAGACAACTACAAGGCTGAGCTGGCAGAAGGTTACGAATTCGTCCACCTTATGTCCCACTCATCACCATGGGGACATACTTTTGCGGTACCTTCAGGTTATAGTGGTACAGTCATGGCTCCCGAGATCTCCTGCATAAACCCTCAGACCGTATTCGTTCAGCTCTTCGCATGCTCCAACTGCAGATGGACGGAACCGAACTGTCTTGGAAACTGGTATCTCTTCGGAACGGATTACGGACTTCTGGCGATCGGCTCAACCAAGACGGGCGCTATGCTGAGCTTCAGTCAGTTCTACGAACCAATCGGATCAGGCAATATCCCCGGAGTCGCATTCAGAACCTGGTTCACAAACGTAGGTATTTACAATCCGGACTGGCACTACGGATGTGTGCTGCTTGGCGATCCTACAATCATGCCGCTCTCAGGCAGAGATCGTTTATCATCAACATTCCCTGTATCGGATGGAACAGATGACTACACTCAGATTTCAACCAGCAGCTTTTCTGACTGTTATCCGGTTACAGCAACTTCGGGAAACAATACCTGGGTTGCCTGGCTCACAGCCGAAAACGGAAGGCTTGATATAGCCGCAAGAGAGTGGGACGGCAGTTTCTGGAGTACTGTCTATACTGTAGATGCTGATGCGTACTGGGACGTTACACCTGACATGGCACTTGATGGAAGCGGTGAGCCATGGCTTGCATGGAGCGATTTCGATATTTCAACCTATGGATACAGAATAAAAACCGCTTCAGGATCATTCTTCAGCAATGTAACTGTAGCGGCAAACGGTGATGGTTACGATGGTGCTCCACAACTTGCTTTTACAGATAGAATGTGGCTTGTCTGGCAGGTCTGGAGACGCGGTGAAGGCGACATAATGGTCAAGGCGCTTGATGGGTCATTCCCTGATACCTGCCTCTCAGACATCAATACAGGGGATTTCTCACCAGCCGCCGCGGCTGACACTTCCGGTTATCTTCATGCGGCATGGGTTGAGGGAACCACAACAGGTGAGAGAATAATGTGGACCAGGATAGATGAGACAGGATTTTCATACCCTGTGGAAGTATCCTCCGGAAATTTCTGCCGCTCACCTGAACTCGTACTTGTTGGAAACACTCTTCTGCTTCTCTGGCAGGAAGATGATGACAATTCAAGGATTATTACAAGGATATGGAACGGAACAGGATGGGACGCTGAAGAAGAACTTTTTTCATCAGCAACAGTTCAGGCTTTCGCGCCGACAGCCGGACTCTCCCCGACAGAACAAATCTTTGCTGCATGGCAGATTGGAAATGGTACTGACGCTCAAATCTGGCAGAGTACTCTTGAAGGCACGGGATGGTCCAGCCCTTCTCAACTTATAAATCCATCAGGTCCAGCATGGCTGCCTGCTCTTTCTGACGGCATCATTACCTGGGCTGGTACTGGAGGAAGCAGTTCCTGGAACATATACGCTTCTCTTGACGGAGGGGTCGGGATTTCAGGTGAAGTGGAATTGCCTCATGCCTTTGTATTCGATATTCTCAGCAATCCTGTCAATCAGGCGGTAAGACTCTCGGTTCCCGCCTTAAATCCCGGTTCTGCGCCTTTAAGCGTGCGAATATATGATCTTGCCGGAAGATGCGTATTCAGACAGGAACTCACATCCGGACCGGAAACTGTACTCACTATTCCCTGCGCATATCTTCCGCCTGCTGTATACTGCCTCAGAGTCTCAGATTCTCAGAACAGCTGGTCCTCACTGTTCACAGTCATAAGATAATCGCACTGAAGTATCTATCTCACTTCAGAAGTCGAATTTGGAATTTCTTCGAAAAGCTGGCATTCAACACCAGGTACGTGATTGTAAAGGAATTCCTCAATCCTACCGGCGAATTCAAGTCTGTTCGCTTCAATCGCGAATCCGTGACCCTCGTTTTCGTAAACAATGTAGTAAACCTCGTTGCCGTTATTCCTGAGAGCTTCAACCATCTGGTCTGACTCTGCCTGAACAACTCTCGGGTCATTGGCTCCCTGCACTACCAGCATGGGAACGGTAATTTTCTCAACATGATTCAGAGGAGATCTGTCCTGAAGCATCTCTGCATCTTCCTCGAGGTCACCTATCCTGATATCCATTATGGCATCAAGAGGTCTCCAGTAAGGAGGCACGGTCTCTCTGAATGTAACCAGATTGGATGGTCCGAAGTAATCCACACCGGCACAGTAAAGGTCAGGCGTGAATGTTACACCAGCAAGTGTGGCATACCCTCCGTAAGAACCGCCCATAATCACAACTCTGGCAGAATCTGCTATACCTTCATCTATGGCCCACCTGACAGCGTCGGTCAGGTCATCCTGCATCAGTCCGCCCCACTCTTTATTGCCGGCGTTCATGTGTTCCTTGCCGAAACCCATTGATGCCCTGAAGTTAACCTGAAGCACCGCGAACCCTCTGTTGGCCAGCATCTGCGCATAGGGGTCATATCCATAATAATCCCTTGCCCATGGACCGCCATGAATGTAAAGAACCATCGGCAGCGGTTCATCTGCCGCATTAACAGGAAGCGTCAGATAGCTCGGAAGTTCCCATCCATCTCTTGCGGGAATGAGAAGCGGTTTGATATCCGCGATCTGATAATCCTCCAGAGCGGGAATAGCTGTGAAAAGGAAGGTCATCTCTTTCGAAGTACGATCATAAACGTAATAAGAAGCGGGATTCTGTGGAGTGAAGTAAGCCACTATCCATGTGCTGTCAGCGTTATCTCTCGAAACCATGGCAAAATCTCCGGGATTGTAGCTTTCCAGGAAATCGAAATCATCCTGTATTGAAGCATCAAGTACTTCAACATTCCGTCTTAGATAATGGATACTGACCGCTCTGGGTTTTCCGGTGAACGGATCGAAAGATACTCCGCCAAGGTCGGCAAGCGAATCGTGCGCGATCTCGGTTATTTCGCCTGTATCAAGATCCTGATAGAGAAGTTTTGTAGTGTTTGACTCAAGGTTGGACTGGTAGTACAAACCCCTGCCGTCATTACTGAACCTCTCGGGAGAAACACTGTCAAGCGCGGAGAAAGATATGAACTCCACCCATTCATCTGAACCGACATCCTTAAGATAAATGACTATCGTTCCGTCCTCAGGGTCAATTGTTCCCATTCCGCGGATATTGAGATCCTCATCAGTTATATATCTCAGCACCATGTCACCGTCTTCAGTTGTCCCTGGGTTTTCCTGCAGAAGGGTAAGTTCGCCAGTCTCCAGATCACATGAATAGATATCAAAGAACATTGGATTGATCTGATTTGTTTCCACAAGGATTGTATTCGGCTGATCTTCGTCAGTGGCACTGACATAAGCCTTAACTTCCTCAAAAGGAGTCATATCGATTACATCACCTGTAGCAACGTCCAGCCTGTAAACATGGGTGTTTTCCTCGCCGGCAAGATCCTGCATATAGAGAATATGAGTGTCGTTTTCTGCCCAGAAGTAATTTATAACACCTCTGTTGGTGTCAAATGTAAGCTGCCTTGGCTCGCTGCCGTCTATATTCATCACCCACAGGTTAAGAACGCTGTCAACCGGAGCGATATAGGCGATCTTGTCACCAGCCGGTGAAAGCTGAGGTCTTATTCTCTCAGGATTACCGAAGAGAACTGATCGCGGGATCAGATCAGCAGCACCCTCCGATTCAGTATGATCTATATCAACATCGGAAGGAGAAGGGTCAATGTTTCCTTCCTCTCCACAGGCAGTCAGTACAAGCATGCTCGACATCAGCACAATCAAAGCAAATATTAAGCCGCGATTCATTTCTACTCCTTTTCGGATATCAATTAGGTTAGAAGTTTCATGTCCAATGTGGTATACCTATCATACTATGATTGAGGCTTTTATACAATTTCCCTATGATATTAGTAGGTAATTATCAATATCAACCCTTTCCCGACTGGCGATTTCTATCTATCATTGCATTATTGAGAATGACATCGAAAAACACATTGAAAGGGGCATTTCATGCCTGGAAGCATGTTTGACGACAAAGGAAGATTAAAGATTCCCGAGATGAGCCACGAGAAAAACGAGAAGGAAAAGGTCGAAGTTGTAGTGAACGCAGTCTACTGCCCCGAGGGACATAATCTGATTTCACTGGATCATCCTGTTTCCGGATATCCGGCAATAGTAGTCAAATTTTCGGGCAGGAGAAGCGGAGAAGGCCTGGTGACCCTGTCAGCGGTACTCGGAGATTCAGCTTACCGGGTGCTGGAAGGTGAAGCAAACCCTGATGAACCACTTGACTTGTCATGCCCTCATTGCGGCACTTCACTGGATGTTCTTGGCAGCTGTCCATGCAAAGCGGATGCTCTCACTGTAATGGCATATCTTTATCCTAAAAAGGATCCGCATCAGGCAATTGCCTTCTGCAATGTTCTTTCATGCCCCAATTCAGCATTGTTCAGATCAGGTGAAATAATTCGAATGTACTCCTGAAGCGGGTGGGGTCGAGCGGGTGGGGTCGGACGCCACTTGCGGCACTTACGAATCAAATACAGGCTAATAGCATAATATGAGCAGAATGATTCGTGAATATCATACATAATTGTTAACTATATTATTATTTATTAATATAATCTCTCGCTGTCGTTGATGACATTTACTTTTATGTAAACAATAAGAACTTCCTGCATCTTCTTGTCAAAATCCATATCCCACCGCTCAACATAGTAGCGGATCTGATGAGGTTGAACTGATATACGCAGTCAGCACCCACCCTTCACCTCCCGGTGAAGAGTGAAGCGCCTGACAGCCCAACCTCTGGCGGGTACTTTACTAATCATAATCCTTGTTTTTCACATAAGATTAAGCATACATTCATGATTGGATCACCATCATTCTCGAGCAATGTATACGGATGTTTACGTCTTGGGTCAAGTAAGATACAAACGTACTCTGCGAGAATGTCATTCTTTATTCTCACACCGAAGAAGACAGCTGTTTGCCCTAAAGTCTTGATCCAGATGGATTACTGGTGCATATCTCTTGATGTGTAACCTGACCGATAGTAAACGCGGGCGAGCTGAAGTATCAGACGATCGATTAATGTATCAGTTCTCTATCTCAAGCAGGTAAACCCTAGGCCAGCTGTCGGGCATGGGGGCAAGAGCGGTGAACCCCCACCTGTTCATTATTACGGATAGTTTCCTCTTGTTTTCAGGGCATTCCAAAGCGGCTGTAAAAAGGTATTCACCACTATGGGGATCATACACACTGAATACAGGATGACTATAATAACCCAAACCTACCCAGAGATTCCCATCAGGAGCGATTCCTAATGAGGATATGGCATAATGGAAAGGTTCGGGCTCGAAAGAGTCCAGCCAGGAATCGGGGATTCCTGCCCGGCTCATAAATCCACGGGTAGTCTCCCGCTCATAATTAATCTCTTCCTGGGTTTTGGGTACCCTGGTATAAGACTCACTGATGGTGAATAGCTGTGAACCGTCAGTGTTCCACCCGTGAATAACATATTCATCTGTGGACTGCACAGACGTATAAACCATCCCCTCTGGTGAGATGGTGGAGATAGGCTGAGTGGCTTCAGAGTTAAAAGGATTTGCAGGGTCTAAAAGGGCGAGGTCCCGAAAGTAGAAGACCTCCGGCTCAAGTGAGTCAGTGTCCCAGAGGGCCACAACAAATCCGGCAAGGATTCCCTGATCGTTCATTTCGTAATCGATTTCAGTTCCTACGAACATTGAGTCGTTCAGGAACAGCGTTCTGTCAGGCGGCGATGGGAAAAAACTACCCATTGATCCTGTGTAAACTAGATCGGAATTGTAGAAAATAAGCTTTTTCGCCATATAGTCGCTGACTACAAACCCACCCGATGGCGTTACAGAGAACCAGGAAGGTTGAAGAAACTCACCGGGGCCACTGCCCTGGCGTCCTACTGTGTTGATGAAGCTTCCGTCGTTATGAAATATGGAAACTTTTGCTTTCTGTATATCCATAATTGCTACACGGTCCTCAGGTATCCGGACGGCAACAGCCAGCATGCCAAACACAAGATTGGTGTCGCCATAATCAACACCAATGGAGTCGGTAATCGTAAGCCACAAATCCACATCAGGGAATTCTTCTCCTGAGTTAGATGATTCTCTTTCTGCGGACTGATTGGATTGGTTGCATGAAGCCAGCATTAGAACAATTAGAAAAGTAAAAATAGCTTTCACAAGAAACTCCTTCCGATCGTCTAAGTGGAATTGCTGAGTCTGAGAAACCCAGGTCAATAGAACTTCCCGTCAAATAGATTGATTGTTCAGATAAGCCTGTGTAGCGGTAAATTATTCGAAGATGATACACGAAAGCCCTCAGAAGCTTTCCTATATTAAACGCTGACAGCGGAGAAGATTTCGTTGATCTGATCACCCTCTTCTCCAAGTAATCGCTTTTGCTCATGTAGTGATAAATCTTCACTTGATCAATAATAGATTCTATAGCTGACTTGAGTTTCCACCAACGAAAGATAAACTTCTTGAATATCCTACTCCCGAAACAATCCCACGTCAACAAGGATACTGCTTGAAAACTCCTTAAAACTCCGCACCAGACCACACTGATCCCTCTGATATCAAATCAGTAAACTAACAACCTACCTCTATCTACAGGAATTCGTCCTAACTCTTACGTGCACTTTGCAGGAAAGTGCCAACCGCATTCGTCAGAATGAAGCGTAGTTCCCGCATGGCTCGCAGATCATTTCCAGAGGCTCAGAAGGGGGGTCTTGGGTCCTCCCAAAGATCAAGATGTTTCAGGATGCGCCTAATGGTTGAAAGTTGCTCATACAAGTCTTTTGCTTCCACCGAAAATGAATACTTCAACTTCTTCATAAACTGTTTCTGGAATCATTGTTGCCTCAGACTCAACATCAAGGATTTCTTGTGCTGTTTGAATCGGGTAGGCGGAAGGATCGCTCTCGCCGCCTCCCACAGCACCTTTCTATTCCCCACAAGTATAGGATATCCTAACGCCCTGCCTCTTTCTTGAAAATTTCGATGTTAATTTCGATGAGTTGATCGATAATCTTCCTTAGTTTTGCGTAATTAGCGATCATTTTCCTGATCTTTGGCAGCCTCCATTCCGGAATATACACAATCCGTGTTTTTTGCTCACTATCCTTATAAGTCAACCTGTAGGCTCTTCGCGAGGTTTTTGTTTCGCAGATACAGTGTGCTCTGTTACATTTTGCACAGACGCTGTTTATGGATCCCCGCACAAAATCCGAACATTTTTCAAACTCCCTCAAGAGTTCATTCCGTCTTGCTACCAAGTCTTTCATTGATGTTCCTTTCGATATCAATTAGATGTATACTATACATCTATTCATAACATGAACAATAAGCAATGTGAAGGAGCACGATGAAGGCCAAAGACGAGATGAGCTGGGCCTCTGAAGAGTTTGCGGACGTTGATCTTGGTGACAAGAGGCTTAATAGTAGGCTTATGAGGATATGTGACAGTTTTTCAGAGTCTCCAGAAAGTCCTATCAATCAAGCATGTGTGGATTGGGTAGAAAGCAAAGCCGCTTACCGATTCTTTCAGAACGACAAAGTTGAAGAAGATGAGATTATGGCAGCTCACTGTCAGAAAACAGCCGGACGCGCAAGGAAGCATAAAACCATACTTGCGGTTCAAGACACCAGCTACATTGTCTATACCAGGCACGGCAAAACTGAGGGATTAGGAAAAATAGCACTTCATAAAGGAAGATATGTTGATAAGATCTATACCAACGGTCTGGTCATGCATACATGTTTGGCAGTAACCACCCAGGGTCTGCCGCTTGGCTTGCTGGACCAGAAGATTTACTCGCGAACCATCCGCCAGGGTGAGAAAACAGGCAGCCATCCGCACGATCTTCTTCCTGTTGAGGAGAAAGAAAGCTGCAGATGGCTTGAAGCATTGACAAATACCAACGATACTCTGGAGAATATCGAAGTAGTCACCGTCTGTGACAGAGAAAGTGATTTTTACGATTTCTTCAGGCTGAGTGATGAAATAAACTCAAAAGTCCTCGTGCGTGCAAGTGTAAACAGAACCATCAATAAGAAATCCAGATATACAGAGAAGGATGTTGTAAAGCTGTGGGATTATATAAGCAGTAAGCCTGAGGCAGGCTCTTTTAAGATAGAAATTCCGAAACATGGGAAAACGAAACGCAGTAAAAAGCGAGAAGGGCGCACAGCTACCGTTTCTGTAAGATTCGGATTTTTCCGGCTCAATCCTCCGATTAATCACATAAAGCATCGTACCGATAAGCTGCCTGATATTGATATGAATGCCATCTACGTTTTTGAATCTGATCCTCCCCAGGATACTGATCCGGTAGAATGGATGCTTTTAACGAACATTCCTATACACTCATTTGGCGAGGCACTAGAAAAAATCAATTGGTACTGCCTGCGATGGAGAATTGAAATGTTCTTCAAGGTTCTAAAATCTGGTTTTAAAGTTGAAGAATGTAGGCTGGCTCATGCCGACCGGTTAACAAGATACCTCACCATTATGAGTATAGTTGCGTGGCGCCTGTTCATGATTACTCTGATTGCCAGAACTGATCCAACTAAACCATGCACAGAGTATCTCGCGGAGTTTGAATGGAAAGTCCTTTTTCTGAAAGTAAATAAAAACAAGGATTTGCCGGAGGAAAAGCCCACTATCGGTGAGGTTAGTAGTCTGGATTGCGAGGCTTGGAGGATTCCTTGCTCGAAAAGGGGATGGATTCCCCGGAACAATTACTCTATGGAGAGGCTGGAAACGATTGGCTGATCTGACTGAAGGCTGGCAATTGGCTAACGGGAATACTTGTGGGTAATAGAAAGCCCGCAGAACCACATGGTCGTCATCGATAACTGGGCGGAATCGCTCCAGATAGTGCAGGACGGCGTCGCCGACATCTTGAGGAAGTGGCAGCCAGGTCTCGCACCTGCCTTTGCCCATGACGCGCAGTCGCCCATGCGACCAATCGATGTCCTCGAAACGCAGGTCTCGGACATCGCCGGCGCGGAGGCCGAGCCGTGCAAGTAGGAGTATCACCGCACGATCGCGTGAGCCCGCGGTGGTTGCCGGATCACAGACCGCGACCAATCGCTTGATGTCGCTCGCAGATATGTAACGAGGCAACGAAGATAACCTCCATTGAGCTATTGTGGGTACAGCAGCGACAAGGTCAGCCGAACAGTGGCCGTACACTGCAAGGAAGCGGAGAAACATCCGGACCGCATTCGCGACCGTCTTGGCCCGACTGTGGCCGTGCTGGCTTGCTTTGGCAAAAATGAACGCTCGCACCTGTCTGGCGTCGTACGTGGTGGCATCGTCTCCAAGCGCGACCAGAAACTCTTTCACTAGCGGCACATAGTTTGCCAATGTGGACTCAGTGACGCCTCGGTGCTGACGCATCCAAGTCTTGAAACACTCGACCAAGTGCGGAACTGTCTTGGGGTCGGCGTTGACCGGGGGCAAGATGCCCAGGCTCTGTAAATACTCGAAGAAGCGTCGCGCCCCTTCTATGTGGTACCGATCCCGACCTCGAAAGCTGTGCGGACAAGCACAGGTCGGGAGATGAGTGGAAAACGAGTTGAGCACTCCCTCATCGAGCAGGCAGATCGGACCGCTGCGTATCGATGCCCAATGCCCGAGGTGGGCCGCTCCCCGTAGGATGAGTTGGCCAGGCCTTCGCCTGTAGCCGGCCGAGTGTAGCCGATCAGCAAAACCGTCCATGTATGTGCCAACCGGACACTGACGCAAATGGCGAAGCTTGAAATCGCTCTCGAAGTAGAACTCTAACATCACAACCTCCTTGGGATTGAATTGAGACAGCCCCAAGAAGATCGTTCCGATGAAAAGATTATGCCAAGTCGATCGCGCTACTCATGACACCAACACCCCGGAATACCTTGAGATAATCCATGATGACTCCTCTTTACTCCGCATATTCCTGCACTCCGCATATCCCCTGCACTTGCATGAGAAGGCTCTCAGGTATTCAGCACCACACTCCTTGCAGCGAATCCTGGCAAAGTCGTAGTGAGGATCTCCACACCTGAGATACTTTTCTACAACTTCATCGGTGATGGGGCACCAGTATCCGTAGCGCTTCGTGAATCGCGTGTCGTATATATTCCTGAACTCTTCGTAATGGGAATTCAGCAATCGGAATAAAGGAGTGCTCTTCGGCTGTCTGGGCCTGTACTCGTCCGGATAAACGCAAAAAGCGCCCACCAATCACCTCCCGGTGAAAGGTGAAGCGCCTGACAGCCCAGCCTCACGTCAGGTGCTTTGCCGATCATGATCCGTGATACTCATTGAGGCCTCCCTCTTCGGCAAACAGCAATGTATGCTGAAGGTGGCAACCTATAACCAAAGGAGGAGACCCAATGAGATTTTATACGACTACCCATCAATATTACTGCGGAATCGATCTGCACACCAGGGTCATGTATCTCTGCATCATCAGCTCTGATGGTGAAATCGTTCTTCACCGGAACATGGAAGCAAATCCGGAATCCCTTCTCAAGGCGATCGAGCCTTACAAACCGGATATCGTGATCGGTGTTGAGTGCATCTTCACCTGGTACTGGATAGCGGACCTCTGTGCAGAAGAGGGAATACCGTTCATTCTTGGTCATGCCCTGTATATGAAGGCCATCCATGGAGGCAAGGCAAGAACGACAGGATAGACTCGGGAAAGATCGCAGCCATGATCAGAGGCGGAATGTTCCCCATGGCCTATGTCTATCCCGCGAAGATGAGAGCTCTGAGGGATCTGCTTCGCAGAAGGAATTACATGGTGAGAAGGAGAGCAGATTTACTCTCTCATATCCAGAACACCAACAGCCAGTACAATCAGCTCGGATTCGGAAGATGCCATATTGCTCACAAGTGTCGGCGGGAAGAGGTTCTGAGTCATTTCAGGAATCCCGCTGTGCTCGCGAGCATAAAGGCTGACTACGCTCTAATCGATCAGTTCTCGGTTCAGATCAGAGCTATGGAGAAGCATACCCTTGACAATGCCAAGAACCATGATCCTCAGTCATTGTACCTGATGCAAACCATATATGGGATCGGGAAAGTATTATCCCTGACGATTCTCTATGAGATAGGGGACATCTCCCGGTTCCCTAGGGTGCAGGACTTCGCTTCCTACTGCCGTCTGGTGAAATGCTCCAGGGAATCCGCCGGGAAACGGTATGGAACTTCCGGCAGCAAGATAGGGAATGTTCATCTGAAGTGGGCATTCTCCGAAGCATCCGTACTCTTCCTGCGATGCAATCCCGAAGGAATGAAGTACAAGAAACGGCTGGAGAGAAAGCATGGCAAGGCCAAGTCCCTCTCCATCCTCGCCCACAGGCTCGGAAGAGCAGCCTATTACATGCTCAAGCGCGGTAAGGCCTTCGATATGAAGAAGTTCCTGAGTGCTTAAGGGAGGGAGCGATCAAGCCAAACGTCTAACTGTAGCCGCAAGGAAGAAGCTGGATGAATACCCTCGAAAGAAACTTTGCGAGAATCTGACGAAAGATCAGGATGAAGGTATCTCAGCGCATTCAAGGCAGACAGCGCAGTTGATTGGATGGTCGCTCCGCTCCCGCCGAGAGAAGAAGAAGTATTCGGTGAAGTGTTCTGCTCCTCCCCCGACCCTGGAGCTAACTGGTGAATGTTTTACAGAAGTTTAAGAGATGATCCTTTGCTGTCCTTATAACAGACTGTATTGCATTGCATTAGCGAACACACTCCTGTAAGAC
>CBDVBK010000065.1:0-18083 GCA_965372215.1 uncultured bacterium
GGCGCCCACCAATCACCTCCCGGTGAAAAGTGAAGCGCCTGACAGCCCAGCCTCTGGTCAGGAGCCTTACCAATCATGATCCGTGTTATTCACATAAGGTGAAGCATACATTCATGATCGGCTCACCATCATTCTTGAGCTATGTATACGGATGTTTACGTATCAGGTCAAGGACGAGGATAGCCGCATCAGCTTATCTTAAGCATCGTTCGACCGAATCCGTTTCAGGGACGTGTAATGGTTTACCATAGAGTCCATCGCTCCGGAAGATATCCCGGCAAACAGTCTGGGAACCCCAAGGCGGAGGAAATCTTCAGAAGTACTGATATCAGGCTGAGGTATTATTCCGATCCTGTATCCAAGACCTTCCAGGTACCTTCCTATCAGCGCGGTTCCGAAAGAGGGGTGATCAACGTACGCATCCCCTGTAATCAGAATGATATCACAGACTTCCCAGCCAAGGCAGTCCATTTCCTCCCGCGAAACGGGGAGAACTGCCGGAAACGGGTTTATCACAAAAGCATGCGCGAACAGGCAAATTGTGGACTGAAGAAGAAGAAGAGCTTTCTGAGAAGTTACAGAGAAGCAGTTACGCTATAACCCTGAGGCTTGAGAAACTGGGATTGATGGAACAGCCTGCCGGAGCTGAAAAACAAACAGGATAACGGAAACTTCTTAAAGATTTCAGCTGCCAATCAGTTTGTGCAACCCTGAAACCCATTCTTCCAGTCTGTCCACAAGCCAGGCAGCTGATTCTGTTTTACCGTCGGCTGTTCTGAAGTCGATTTTCAGAAGTTTAACACCTTTTGTTTTCCCTGCAAAACTCTTCGGAGTCTCAATACCGGTAATGCTGGAAACAGGGATAAGTATTTTCTTTGAGGGAATAAGCATCCGGAAATAGAGCTCGGATGATGTCAGCACAAGCACTCCGTTGCCGCGAATCTGTTTCACTCTCTTCGATTTCAAGCCAAACATGTTGGCCATGGGAGAAATGATAACATGTGTATGTGATGGATATTCACGAAGCACTTCCTTCATAGCTCCGGTCTGAAGTTGTTTTAATAAATAAACAAGTAGTGTAACAAGAAACAAAGCACCCACTATGAAGTAAATGAAAACAGGCATACTCAAACCCCTTTCAGGACAACACCTGTTCAGAAAAAGCATGTGTTATGCTTGGCGAAAAAGGCTTTCCCTGTTAGTGTCAATGATTACACGAACCAGGAGAAAATTAAGTAATGACACCTCTGAACGCAATACTCTTGTTTCTTGCAGGTATCGCTGCCGGGTTCGTGAACGTCAGTGCCGGGGGGGGGTCATTCCTGACAATCCCCCTTCTCATGATCCTCGGAGGCCTCCCCGCTGCTGCTGCAAACGGTACGAACAGAGTGGCTGTACTCGTTCAGAACCTTGTTGCAATAAGGAATTTTCGAAACCACGGGTTCAGGGATATCAGGCAGGGACTGAAACTCGGAATTCCAGCAATGGCCGGCGCCATTATAGGATCATTCATAGCACTTGACATACCGGAGGGTGTTTTCCGAACAGTCCTGTCCATCATAATGGTTCTTGCACTTGTAACTGTACTGCGTCCAGGAAGAAAGAACACGCAAAAGGACGATTCAGGGATTCTCAGGCATCCGGTGCTTCAGATTATCATCTTCTTTTTCATCGGCATATACGGAGGATTCATCCAGGCAGGTACCGGTTACCTCATAATCTTCTCACTATCAGTTATCGGAGGGCTCTCACTGATCAAGACAAACAGTCTGAAGATTGTCATCATCGCAGCTTATCTTACTCCATCACTGATTGTCTTCATCGCAAACGGTGAGGTTAAATGGTTTCCAGCTCTGATACTGACAGCGGGAACATCTCTGGGTGGCTGGTTCGGGTCGACTTTCGCCATCAGGAAGGGTGACAAATGGATCAGGGTAATACTCGCAGTTGCCATTCTTGGAATGGTGGCAAAGATGGCGGGATTATTCTGACGCTATCTGAACAGACTCGTCAGTCTTTTATATTCTTCCGCAAGATATTTCTTTTTTTCAAGGCTCTTCAGATTCTTCAATCCTATGTGAAAAGCATTCCTGGCAACTTCAGGTTCCTTCAGATGCCTCAGTGCCAGATCAATAATCCTTAAATAGAGCTCCAGTTTCAATGGAGCGTCGGTTATCATTTCTAAGAACATCTCCAGCGCTTCATGATACTTTCCATGCATGATTCGCGCTTCAGGCAGGCTGAACATCAGCGCTGGTTCTTTTCTCCGTCTACCCGGATTGAAAATACCACCGGCAGGACTTGAAAAAATGATCGATAACGGTCCCACCAGGATGAAAGCAGGTATAATTAAAGGAAATACAGCAAAAATGGAAAAGGGAGGCCCGAGGATGAACATGAGTATACTGATCGCAAAAAAAGGGAGCGATAGCAGGAATCTCTTTGCAAGCACTTTCAGCGCGAATCCTACATCATTCATGGTAACTATCCTTACACATCAGAAGAGCAACTCTTCCTTTGCGTGTTCCCCGAACTTCCCTGTTTTCTCTTTTCTGGTCAATGATCCTCCCGAATATCTATAATTGGGATGCAACTTATGAGAGTATATTGTGTAAATGTGATTCTTACGCAAGCAAACCGTCCCGGACAGTAACGGGTAATAAACACGAAAGATGATACATTATGAGAACTTTAACCATCATGTTGCTCCATCTGATTTTCTCCGTTTCTCCCTGCGCCGCCACTCCTCACTCATCTGTAATCCAGCTTCCTGAACCTGCTCCGGACAGCGGCATTTCTATCGAGGAAGTAATTGAATCAAGGCGGTCCATCCGCACGTATGGTTCTGAAAGTATCTCTCTGACAGAACTCGCACGGCTGCTGCACTCAGCACAGGGTATCACTTCAGATTATGGATTCAGAGCAGCACCCTCCGCGGGAGCTACTTTCCCTCTTTCAATTTTTGTCATCGCTGAAAACGTCGACTCTCTGGAAGCCGGGATTTACGCCTACGAACCTTCGAATGAATCCCTTACGGCAATCAGTATGGGAAATTTTCTCGATGAGCTTTCCGAGGCTGCACTCGGACAGACATACGTGAGAGATGCGCCTGTGGTCATAGCAATTACCGCGGAGTACAGCATCACAACCTCGGTCTATGGAAATCGCGGTATAATTTACGTCCATATGGAAGCGGGGCATGCTTCACAGAATATCTATCTCCAGTGTACCGCAATGGGACTGGGCACAGTAGCAGTCGGAGCGTTCAGCAACAGCACTGTCAGTGAGATACTCAACCTCGCTAAAAATGAAACTCCGCTCTATCTTATGCCTGTCGGCAGACTGGTTGAACCCTAACGAACACTGGTGATATATGCGGACTGATTTTGTTAAAGTACTGCTGCGTAAGCTCTCCCCTCCACTGTATACGATCAGGATTACCGACCGCGCTGCAGTTCTCACCGGTGGACGAGTAACTTCCGCCCTGCTCAGGGATTGGTCGGAAATCACTCGAAAAAACAATATAGTGAGTGGTTGGATCTGGGGATTACGAACCGGAAACGGTGTCAGACTGGATTTTTCTTCGAATATCAGTAAGGATGATCGTCAGCGTTTCAGGAATACCATGGCCATACATGCGAACTGATAAGAATGAATCGATGTACGATAGAATATTCAGCGTCGTAAGGATGATACCGTCAGGGAAAGTGGCGACCTATGGGCAGGTTTCCAGGATAGCAGGCAGGTGCTCCGCGAGGAATGTGGGTTACGCGATGTCATCGGTCCCGTTCGGAAGCGATGTTCCCTGGCACAGGGTAATCAACAGCAGAGGTATGGTCAGTATCAGAAGCGATGGAGGAGAGTGCTCCGCTCAGCGTCAGCTTCTTGAAGGTGAAGGAATCCTGTTCAATGAAAAGGATCGAGTGAACCTTTCGATTTTCGGCTGGGAAGGTCCCGAGCCTTTGATGAAAGGTGAAGCCGAATGACTGAGAGAAGTAAGCGGGACTGGTCGGAAAAGCACCTCAGGAAGATGATCGTCGACCAGAGACGATTCCTGTGGCGAGATGACATGATCGATCGGATATCATCATCTTTGAACCTCAAACATGGAATGACCGCAGTCGACGTAGGCTGCGGACTCGGCTACCTGGGCTGGACCTTCTGGAGACACTTCGGAGAAAATGGAACCTACATCGGAATGGACTGCTCGGAAAAGCTGCTTACAGACGCGAGAGAAATGTCCGAAGAATGGTCTGGTGGTGGAAATGCCTGTTTCCTCAAAGGGGAAGCTTATAATATACCACTTCAGGATGCATGCTCAGATTTGACCATGTGCCAGACCCTCCTCATGCACCTTGAAAAACCGGAGTCAGCGCTTGCGGAAATGGTCCGGGTCACAAAACCGGGCAGCGCTGTCATGTGCATGGAACCTGATAACATTTCCTCTTCTCTTGCCGTACCCTTCTCCTCCCGTCCGTCCATTACTCTGAAAGAGCGTATGTTCTGGTTCAAAACCTCGATTATCTGGGCTGAAGGCAGGAAACGCCTCGGGAAGGGAGACTACGGTATCGGCTCGAAGGTGCCGAAAATGATGGCTGACGCGGGGCTGGTCGGAATCGATTGCAGATGCAACGACACACCCGGATTCATTCAGTCTCCATACGAAACCGAGGCTCAGAGGTACTCACTGAAAAAAATACGTGAACAGCTTGAGGAAAAGGATGAGGAAGCGGAAAAGCGCTTGTGGACAGAATACAAGGAGTGTTTTGTCGCAGGTGGCGGTTCGCTGTCGACCTATTACAGGATCAGAAAAATCGCTGAGGAGAAACGCGAAGTCAACACCGGGATCATTCTCGACCAGATCAGTTCAGGCTCTTACTACACAGGTCCCCGCCCAAAGGGTTTCTTCTGCTTCACGGGGTTCGTGCCGGATATAGTCAAGAATAAGTAGCACATTACATCTCCGGTAACTCGAGCAAGTATACCTTTTGCGTTCCGCTTTCAATCGGTATACCGCCTACCCTTGATACCCAGCTCTCCATATATGCTTTTTCATCAGCTCACCAGCATTGCACGCGCGAATTTTCCATGTATTTTCCCGACCAGCTTCGCGAAGTGAAGTGTGGAAAGGAAAAGAAGCGCTCCGGCAATGACCACGAACGGCATCAGCCATACAGGTGTCCACCATACTTCCGGGAAATCGACCAAAGGCTCCCTGAAAACCAGCTCAAGAATCGGATCCGCGATCATGCTTAGAGAAAGAGCAATAAGCGTTATGAATAAACTGAAATAGAGTACTCCCAGCGGAAGCATGAGTATCAGGTACATCAGTGATGACCATGTGCTCCTGGTGGTGAAGACACCCTTAACACTTCCCCACCAGCCATCACCTTTTCTGATAAAAACTGTCCGGCGCGGCATTCTCACACCCAGCAGTGCTTCGACTATTCTTCCCTCGACCAGCGCTATACCCCTGAAAGAGAGAAAGAAGAGCCATGTCAGGGGAACACCGATGATCAGTACAATAAGCCCCGCAGATACGGAAAGCCCTGTAACAGCCCATGTAAAGTAAGCAATACCTGTAGCCAGAGAAAGAATCATGTACAGGAGTGCGCCCCATGCCACAGGTTCAGAAATTATCCCGCAGAATTTCGCGAATCCTTTTGTGCCCTGTTTCTGTTTCGAAGCCGCAAGAACAGGTGTTGTGCAACGCTCCACCACACGGTAGTGTTCAGCAACCTCTTCGGGGGCTCCATACTTGTCGATAACAGCCTTAACGGCTTCCTCAATTGTATTGACGGAACGATTGGACAACTGATTCTCAACTGCGGTTGTAAGATGGTCCTCAGCGTCAGCCAGCGCATCCTGTATCGTTGACCTGTCGCTGCCTTTCAACTCATCTCTGAACGAGTTCAGGTATTCTTCAATTGCCTTATACATCACAAACCCCTCCAATTATTCTATTCACCATAGTGCTTGTCCTTTTCCAGATACCGATCCATCTTTGAAGTGTCTGCGTACCTTCATCAGTGATTGTATAGTATCTTCTTGGCGGACCTGATACCGACGGTTCCACAATACTTGAAAGAAGATCATTTTTCTCGAGTGATCTTAAAACAGGATAGAGTACACCGTGCTTGATGAGAGGAAGTTTCTCATCTTCATCCTCCATATATTTGGCAATCTGGTAGCCGTACATCGGTTTGTCGGTATTCTGCATAATGCTGAGAAGCGCAAGTGATGTAATACCGGCACTCAATTCCTTCAGAAATTTCCTGTCGGTCGCCACTACTTCGTAATCGGAAGATTTCCCGGACCGGGGCGGATCAACCATTTTTCACATCCTTTCCATCACCGGAGTCATATACTAACCTCAGATCAATACTACTACGAACTTAACACTATGTCAAATATAACTGCAGTGAAGTTTACTGATAAAGCCGGCGGGAACTGCTGAAACACCGAGCCTTTATTATGATACCTTTCTACGGTACATGGCATAAGCCTTAAACAGGGAGCATCATGATATCTGAAAACACGACTGAGCACACCACCGATTTCATAAGAGAAATCGTAGAGAAAGACCTGCGAGAGGGCAAGCACAAAGGCAGGATACATACGAGGTTTCCACCGGAACCGAACGGTTATCTTCACATAGGTCATGCCAAGGCAATATGTATTGATTTCGGTGTTGCCATGGAATATGACGGTTTGTGCAATCTCCGTTTCGACGATACAAATCCGGTAAAGGAAGATGTCGAATATGTGGAATCAATACAGGAAGATATCAGATGGCTCGGATTCGACTGGGAAAACAGACTCTTCTACGCTTCCGACTATTTCGAGCACATGTACCGGTATGCCGAACAATTGGTTGAGAAGGGTGTCGCGTACATCTGCGATCTTTCTGCTGAAGAAGTCAGGAAATACCGGGGCACGCTAACTGAACCGGGAATTGACAGCCCTTACAGAAATCGCCCAATGGAGGAAAGCCTTGATCTTTTCCGGAGGATGAAAGCGGGTGAATTCCCTGACGGTTCAAGAACACTCAGAGCAAAGATTGACATGGCTTCGCCCAACATGAACATGCGTGATCCAGCCATATACCGTATACTGAACAGGAATCACCACAGAACGGGTGATAAGTGGTGCATATACCCCATGTATGATTTCGCGCATTGTCTGGAGGATTCAATTGAAGGTATCACACACTCACTCTGTTCGATAGAATTCGAAGACCATAGACCCCTCTACGACTGGTTCCTCGATCAGCTCGATATCTTTCACCCTCAACAGATCGAGTTTGCAAGATTGAATCTTACGTATACAGTGATGAGCAAGCGTAAACTCGCTCAACTTGTGGAAGATGGATACGTTGAAAGCTGGGATGATCCACGGATGCCAACTCTTTCCGGACTCAGGCGGAGAGGAGTAACTTCTGAATCGATAAGGAATTTCATAGACAGAATAGGAGTCGCGAAAAGGGACAGCACTGTGGATATGGCACTCCTGGATTACTGCATCAGGGAAGACCTGAACATTCGAGCAGAGAGAAGAATGGGTGTTCTTGATCCACTCAAGGTGGTCATAGATAATTATCCGGAGAACCAGACAGAGGAAATTGAATTCGTCAATAACCCTGAGAACGAAGCAGCGGGAACAAGGATGGTTCCTTTCTCAAGAGAACTGTTTATAGAAAGACAGGACTTCATGGAAGATCCGCCAAAGAAATTCTTCAGACTGGCGCCGGGAAGAGAGGTACGCTTGAGATATGCATACTTTATAACCTGCAGGGATGTTGTTAAAGATGACAATGGCGATATTCTCGAGCTTCGATGTACCTATGATCCTGATACCAGTGGCGGCAACGCCCCTGATGGAAGAAAGGTGAAAGGAACTATTCACTGGGTATCAGCAGAGCATTCCATTCCGGCGGAGGTCAGACTCTACGACAGGCTTTTTACTGTGGAGAATCCTCTTGCAGAAGATGATTTCAGGAAAACAATAAATCCTGATTCACTGACAGTTCTCACCAATTGCAGACTGGAACCGTCAGCTGCTGATTTCAAGACTGGTGTTCCTCTGCAGTTCGAAAGAAAGGGATATTTCTGCATAGATCCGGAATCCATGCCGGATAAGCTTGTATTTAACAGAACGATCCCACTTCGAGACACCTGGAAGAAGATCCAGCGTAACGCTGCGGCAGAATAAGCAATAACCAGCCTGAAAGAAGAAGTGAATCGGAAAATGCATGAAAAGCTGACGGAAATCAGACAATACCTTCACAGCATTCCTGAACTGTCAGGAAAGGAATCAGCCACAGCTGAGTACCTGATAGCGTTTCTGCAGAGCTGCAATCCGGACAATCTGATAACTGACCTTGGCGGTAAAGGAATAGCAGCGGTCTACAACGGCCCAAAAGCGGGTCCCAGGATTCTTCTAAGGTGTGACATGGATGCAGTACCTGTCAATGAGGATACGAATCTGTCTTACAGCTCTACTATGATCGGGGTTTCCCACAAGTGCGGACATGACGGACATATGGCAATACTGACGGGAGTCGCGGACTGGCTATCGGATAACCGCCCCCCCTCGGGCTCCGTTGTTCTCCTCTTTCAGCCGGCTGAAGAAACCGGTGAGGGAGCCATTCGGGTTCTGAAAGACCCCCGTTTTCAGGAAATAATACCTGACTTCGTCTTCGCTCTGCACAATCTGCCAGGATTTCCAGTCGGAAGCATCATACTTCGTACCGGTATTTTTGCTTCAGCATCCCGAGGCATGGTAATCAAGCTTTCAGGATCCTCCTCACACGCTGCTGAACCCCATCTTGGCCGAAACCCTGCTATTGCAGTATCCCGGATGATCAAAACATTCAATGATTTCACGGTATCTGATGATTCCATGAACCGCTCAGCGAAAATAACCATAACTCATGTCAGAATCGGAGAACCAGCATTTGGAACTCTCCCCGGTGAAGGGTGTCTGATGCTAACTCTGAGAGCTGACAATGTGGAAACAATGAAAACTCTGTCACGGTGGTCGGAAGACAAAGCAGGAGGAATTGCGAACTCCTGCGATCTCGATGTTCAAATAAGCTGGGCCGAAGAATTCCCGGTGACAGTAAATTCAGTAAAAGCCGTTAACTCGATCAGATCAGCCGCGGAATATCTCGGACTTGAAATAGTACAGCCTGATAATCCTTTTCCGTGGTCTGAGGATTTCGGTCACTTTACAATGAGCTATCCCGGCGCTCTCTTCGGAATTGGATCTGGAACTCATTCATCCGCGCTGCACAGTCCGGAATACGATTTTCCCGATGAACTTATTCCCATGGGAGTCAATGTTTTCAGACGAATCATTCAACAGTGTTATAGCATGAAGTAGATTAAATATCCCTGTCGCCATACCAGAAAAAGAGTATCACTGGAAGAATCGGTGAGCCTGTCTACTTCAGAAGTGGTTCTAACCTCAACTCCATCTATCTCCATAATTACATCTCCAGCTTGAATTCCTGCACGCGCTACTCTCCCTGACTGATTAATCTCAAACACCAGAACTCCCTGCAGGGTTTCATCACCAAGAGATCTGGCCTTTTCTCTGTTCAATTCCTCAAGTACCCATCCATATCCCTCTGAAGCGGAAAAGTAGTGAATATCAGTCGACTGATCCGGTTCACGTTCTCCGAGAACCACTTCAATAGTTCTATCCCTTCCTTCACGGAATATTCCTATCTCAACTGCTGTGCCAGGCTCAATATCTGCGATCATGTTTCTGAATTCATCTACCGTTCTGAATGGTTCTTCATTGACCGTGAGAATTATATCTCCACGCTGAAAACCATATTCCCTTGCTGGAGTACCACTCAGAACCTGAGAGATAAGTACACCGAAAGTATCTTCATCAATACCGAAATGCTCCGACAGACCAGGAGTAAGTTCTTGAATAGAAACCCCGATCCATCCTCTTCGCACATATCCATATTCGAGAAGATCTTCCATGACATTCACTGAAAGATTCACAGGAATGGCAAATCCGATTCCCTGAGAACCCATGTTACTTATCGTTATTGCTGTATTGATTCCAACAAGTTTGCCATCAAGGTCAACAAGTGCTCCGCCGCTGTTTCCCGGATTGATAGCAGCGTCAGTTTGTATATATCTCTCATAATCCACAAGTCCTATATCAGATCTGCCGATATAGCTTACTATTCCCTGGGTTACTGTCTGACCCATACTAAAAGGAGATCCAAAGGCAAGCACCCACTGGCCTACCCTGAGTTCATCACTGTCACCAATTCTAATTGCCGGAAGCCCGGAAGCCTCGATATGTATCAGGGCCAGATCAGTTGAGGGATCGGTTCCAATGAGTTCTCCGGAATAACTTTCACCGCTCTGGAGAACCACTTCAATCGCATTCGCATCTCCCGCGACGTGGTGATTCGTAAGGATCAACCCGTTTTCTGATACAATCACACCACTGCCGACAGATGTCGTGGTGTACTCCTGCTCACGGGAAGAAGGAAAATTCTCAGATTGGTTTAAGAAATAGAGATGAGAATAATCAGGGAATGACGGCATTGTGGTTGTAACTGTCGTATGCATATTGATTGTTACAATACTTGGACCCACAATCTCAGTTATTTCCACGAACATGTTACTCAGCATATGTACGTCAAATGGAATCGGAATTGTTTCCGTGGAAGTATCCGCCAACCCTTTGGATGAAAATACAAGCATCAATAACACTGAAGGCACCAGGCCCGGGGTTATCCAGCTGCGGGGTGATATCCTCATAATATTCCTCCTGGACAGTCAGCATAATATGTATTTAAGATCACTACACTCTCAAGCATAATAAATTTATGCAGGATAAGTATGTTTTCTCTTTGTATATACTGCAATTTCTGTTTGCTTTCACCCGGACACAGGAAAGAGGAAAGATATGTACCGGATGTTGTGTACTCATTTACCTCTCCAGGACTGCTTGTTGATTCGAGGAATATTCACTCTGTCATTTTGCCCCTGTCCTCTGTATAATCAAGATGCTGATTTCCTCGCAACAGCGATGTGCTGCCTGTATATCCATCAGAAATCATAACTTGCGGGGATATATTATCCGATAATTGGAATAACATCTTCCGGAGGGATATCATGCTTTTTAAGATGCTTCGATCTTTCAGCGGCTCTCTATCAATATTCAGACGGGTTATCGTGATCGCTTTCACGGCCCTGCTCCTTAGCGGGTTTGGATTGATCCCGATCATAAAGAGTGAAGCTGCCGCACAGAACCTCGATTACACACAACCGTTCATTCACGACATGCAGATACCATCACCGGATGAGGTAGGTCCCGATGTATACCTGGAAATCCCCGGTATCCTTTCAGAACCTCCGGACAATCCTGAAGTCGGTGATTCATGGATATGGTGGCTCTGGGTTCACGATCCAATGCCGCCCCACTTCGTGCAGGAATTATGCACGGTTCACGGGAAGACAAGCCGGGGTTATGTGGTGGTCAGAGACTCCGAGTGGAACATCTCCATTAATCAGGACGATGTCGATATAATTATGGAGCGCTGGGAAAATACCAGTCCCGGTCCATATCCGAATCAGGGAGTTTACGAAATCGACAGCATCGCTTTCGGGACACCACCTGATGAAATGGACGAAGATCCGCGGATCTATCTGATGTGGTTCGACTTTGTGATCTCAGCGGACGGATTCTTCTTCTGGTTCGATCAGTACCCTGAGGGAGAAAACCCTCCATATCACAGTAACGAGTGTGAAACCCTTTATCTCAGCACCGGGAGTTCAGGTGGCGGTCCCAGCAGTGACTACATGCTCGCAGTAGCAGCTCATGAATTCCAGCATATGATTCACTGGAAATACGATGAGGACGAAGTAACCTGGGTGAACGAGAGCTTATCCGAACTGGCGATGTGGTTATACGGAAACCCGGACAATATTTCTATGTTCAACAGCAACCCGGACAACAACCTGACCGAATGGGACGCAACCTGGGCCGATTACATTCAAACCTATCTCTGGGCGCTGTACTTCTACGAACAGTATGGCGGTCATGAATCCACATACGCACTGGTTCACGAACCATTGAACTCAATTGCGGGATACGAAGCAGTACTGGATGATTTCGGTTATTCGGAAGACTTCGCCGATATCTTCGCAGACTGGACTGTGGCGAACTTCCTCGATGACATTACTATCGAGGACGGGCGTTTCGGGTATGAGGGTGATGACCTGCCTCCTTTCAATGTATCCGGAACCTACTCCACTTATCCTGTTTCTGATATTTACAAGACCGTGAACCACTGGGCAGCAGACTATTACCGTTTCCAGAGCTTTGATGACTTCGAAACCCTTCTGCTGTCATTCGATGGAACTGACAGCAATACTTACGCCGTCTGGGCTCTCGCGCAGTATGAAAACGGCAGCACAGAGGTTCTCCGTATGACACTGGAAGAAAGCTCGCAGACCGGAGAGCTCAACGTTATGGGTCTGACCGATCCGGATGACGTTGTTATTCTGGTGGTTGCATCCATATCCAGTACCGGTGGAAACGGTTACTACTTCAGCGGGTACGCAAATCAGGGGATTGAGGATGATGTCGTCATTATACCACCGGTTCTTCAACTGCAGGCTGTGCCTAATCCCTTCAGCACATCAGTAACCCTCCAATTGAATTTCGCCGGAATCTCGATGATTGAAAATCCGGAAATTGAAATCTATGACATGCATGGTCGCATGGTTAACAGACTCAATGCGACTTTGACCAGTGAGAATGAAGCAACCCTGGTCTGGAACGGTCACCTGGCAGATGGCAGTCCGGCAACTCCAGGACTTTACTATGCCAGAATCGATGCAGGATCAACTCGAAGTGTGGCAAAACTTCTTTACCTGCCCTGATTAAGACCTGATTCCGCAAATTCCAAAATTCCGGGGACGATATACTGTCCCCGGAATAATCATTGCCGCAACTCTTATGAGGTGCGCAAGCTAAAAGAATGCTGCCTTTATCTGGCCCCACGAGCCGCTCTCAAGATTTGATGTCGTGTGGTAGTAAAAATCAACTGTATTATAAGAGTGATTACCGACAAAGAAGCCGGGCCCGTCAAAGTTATCCTCGTATTTGTACGCAATATCAGTAGGAGAAGTTGAAATTTCGTAACTTACTCCGGTCAGGGTTCCGCTTTCCGTATGCTCCACGAGTTTGGCTCCGCCGTACCAGTCACTTATCCAGATTCTGAGATCACCCGCATCCCACACACATGCGAGTCCGACACCCCCAAGCTCGCTGTAGTACCAGCTGCTAACCACTGAATGAGTACTCACATCGTATTTGTAGATTATGGAGTTGTCATCTATCACGAAGTTCTGATCTACTATCCACAGATACTCGCCATCCCATTCGCATCCCCCCATTGATCCGGTGAAAGGTTCGCCAAGTTCATATACATCCGGTGGAAGCATCGGCATTCCAAGACCAGTGAGATTCCAGGTATACAGGTAAAACGGTCCTGGATTTACAGGGTCGTGCTGAGTTATCGCGAAGAGCAGATCATCCTGATAACATCCAAAGCCGCAAATAGCTTCAGCAGTGTCAAATACTGTCCAGGATACAGACGTTCCCCCCGAGTAAGTTCCATATGCTAATTCATTATCGGGACAGCCACTGATATATAGCATGTCATAGTCATCATGATAGGCGACTCCCCATACGTTTGTCCAGCCGGAGGGCCCTGCTATCTGGATATTCAGTGTACTTTCTTCTGATCCATCCGGATCTCCAGCTGCTTCCGTGCAATCTGCTGATGCAAAACCTATTGCCGGTATCAGAACCAGTAACGCAATTGATATAATCCTGCTTAAATTAATCATTTCAATTTTCCCCTTCATAGGCAGGTTGCCTATTGAAAAAACACCTCACCAATCCATCAAATCATAATCAATCTGGAATCAGCCGGCTATCTGATCAGGCACATTTTTCGTGCTGTGAGAACACCGCCCGCTCTGAACATGCAGAAATAAATGCCGCTGGTAACTTCCATACCGGAATTATCCATTCCATCCCAGATTACGTTATGAACTCCTGCTTGCATGTTCCATGACCTGTGAATATTGTTATCCTGTCGGCAGCGTCAGGGAAGCCGGTGAAAATCCGGCGCGGCCCCGCCGCTGTAACCGGGAACGAAACCGCAACAGCCATCTCCCATTAGGGGTGAGAAGGCGCGGGAGTAGGAAGCCCGGAAGCCAGAAGACCTTCTGCCGATATTTTCGTTTTCACCTTCGCGGGAGGGTGGAAAAGACATAGTGTTTTTTCCGCACCAATCGTGACAGAACATTAGGGAGTAATAATGCTTTCTCTCTCGTTGGTTCTGTTGCATCTGGTTCTTTTTGCAGCAGATAACGCGTATGTGATCGATACGAGCGGAAGTCTCGTGGAAATCGATCTTGTTTCGGGCGCTGTTAACCCGGGAGTTGCCGTATTGGGTAACTATCCGAATGATATTCTGTACTCTGATGGATTCGTATATGTAGTAAATTCGGGCAGTGATAACTCCGCGCTTCAGCGGATTAACGTGGAAACCTGGCAAATCGAAAATCTTTCCATTGGAACAGGATACAACTGCTGGGGAGAGAGATTCCTTTCCTCTGATACGCTTCTGATAAGCGCCACATTGAACAATTCACTGGTTATTGTTTCGACAGAACCCTTATCAGTTCTTTCTGAGATATCCGGAGTCGGACCCTGCCCGGAATGGATGTGTCTCACGGAAGGTTTCGCCTGGATTGCCTGCGGCGGATGGGGCAGTGACAATAATCTCGTAAGAGTCGATCTCACAACTATGTCTGTATCTGACACTATTGAAGTGGAAGTCAACTGTCAGTCTGTTGCATATGATGGAGTCGATGAGCTTTTTGTCGTGAACAGCGGAGCATATGGAAACAATGAAGGTTCGATCAGTATAATCAACGAAGCTTCAGGCAATGTAACCGAAAACCTGATAACAGGCGGATTTCCCTCAACAATATGCATCAGGGACAACAAAGCCTATATCGGTGACGGATGGGGACCGGGAGTATATGTAATCACTACTGACACACATGAGGTTCTGCATAATTCCTCCAATCCGATTTTTACCGGCGGCACCGGTTTTGATATCGATTCCTCCGGGAATCTGTTTGTCTCCGATACCATGAATAGCCAGGTTCGGGTGTATGATCAGAATGATCAGCTCCTTATATCCTATTCAGTCAGTAACCCCGGCGCTCTTGCTGTAAACGGATCCCTCACAGGAATAGAAATCAACGATCCGGTTCAGGCTGCTGAATACCTCATGGTCTCTCCAATCCCTACCTCCTCTATTGTAACCCTGACCGGAGCAACTCCAGGTGAGAGTATTCTTGTATTCGATCTAACTGGAAGATGCATGGGATCATCTACCGCTGATGAATCCGGCACATCGATTCTCAGCACCAATAATCTACCTGAAGGCATCTATACCGTCGTTTCCGGAAATCTGTCCGCACGGATTACTGTTCTGCGATGAAAATAGCGGTTTCAGCATGACTTCTGTCCTGATATTTCTGGTATGCATAGCAACACCTGATCCCTGGGCTGACAATTCACCTGGAATATCCTATGGTGAGGGAGCTGGATTCGGGCAGGAATACTACCCGGAGAACATACTGGGACCACCTGATCCGAACGCTACATCAACGTATCCTTCCTCCTCGGAATCGGAATTGCTTACACTTGGCAAATATGGATGGGTTGTACTCGAATTCGTCGACAATACGGTTATTGACGGCGATGGACCGGATTTCTCAGTCTTCGAGAATGTATTCCAGTTCGGCTCCTCCTACTTCAGAGAATGCGCTTTCGTTGAGGTCAGTCAGGATGGTTTCAGCTGGGTGATGTTCCAGTGGGATTCGCAGACTCTCGAAGGACTCGCAGGTGTCTGGCCAACCACCGGAGATGATCCGACAAACCCTGATGTTTCAGGCGGGGATCAGTTTGATCTTGCCGATATCGGTCTGTCCTGGATCAGATATGTGCGACTGACCGATTGTGGTGATGATGTGGAGGATGGCGGGCTGTTCGACCTCGACGCGGTTGTCGCTGTGAACTGGCAGGAAACAGAAGGCTTCAATCAGAATGATCTTGGCTGTTACCCGAATCCGGTGAATGACTGTCTCATCGTACAGGTTTGGATATCAGGAACAGTACGGCTCTACTCATTGAACGGCAGACTGATTCATGCGAGTCAGATTCCCGAGGGGGTAAGCGAAATAGAGACGGCAGGTTTCAGCCAGGGAATATACATTCTCAGGTTTTCCAGCTCCACCGGACTGGAAAGTTCCACTCTGTTCACAGTGGCAAGATAGAATTCGCGAATAATTGACACCAGATATAATAAACGTTATAAGAAAAAAGTTGAAGAAGAAATAGGGTAAGTAAGCTGATCTGGAATCATATGAGAGGAGTCTGAAAATGGATGAAAGAAATATTAACATGCCGCTTCTCGGTGATCCGTTTCCTGCAATGAAAGTACAGACCACCCATGGTCGGAAGAATCTCCCTGAAGACTACCAGGGCAGATGGTTCGTGCTGTTCAGCCATCCTGCTGATTTCACGCCTGTGTGCACAACAGAGTTCGTAGCCTTTCAGAAAAGGTTTGCCCAGTTCAGGGAACTGAGCTGTGATCTTATCGGTATGTCGGTGGACCAGGTTTTTTCCCATATCAAATGGGTTCAGTGGATAAAGGATAACCTTGATATTGATATCGAATTCCCCATTGTGGCAGCCAACGATACCATAGCTTTGAAGCTTGGAATGCTTCATCCGGGAAAGGGTACCAATACCGTTCGTGCTGTCTTCATAATGGATCCTGAAGGCATTGTGCGACTTGTACTTTATTACCCGCAGGAAATCGGCAGGAACATAGACGAAGTTGTAAGGGCTGTTAAAGCTCTGCAGATATCGGACATGCAGGGTGCCGTACCGGCGGGGTGGCCTGATAATGAACTCATCGGTGACAGAATAATCGTTCCGCCGGCAATGGATGTTAAAACGGCTGAGGAAAGATCTGAGAAGTACGAATGCTTCGACTGGTGGTTCTGCCACAAGCCCCTGGAGTAAGTAATCAATCCCGGATAGACAGGATACTCGGTTTTATAGCTGTACGAGTCATGCTGCGGGGATCTTCCTGCGCATACTCCGGGACTTCACTTCTATAGTACACGTATCGCGGAGGAATATCTTCGGGCATAGTTCGAATGAGTAATAGGGGTTATTACTACTCCTCTGTCCTGATAGGATGAACAGTGGATAAAGTCACCATCTCCCAGATAGATTCCCATATGCCTCGGATTATCGAATATAAGCAGATCACCTGGCTGAAGATCATCCCTCTCAACTGCCACACCCATCAGTTCCATGCCGCTGACTGTTCTGGGTAGAGGAATTCCATAATCATTGAAAACCCTGTAGGGCAGGCCGCTGCAATCGAATCCTGTACTGTCAATGCCTCCCCAAACATAAGGCACACCAAGAAATGATACAGCATAAGCGAGAATACTGTCCACAAGTGTAGAAGATGCTTCTTCGAGCTGTTCCTCAATGATAACGCATGAATAAGCTTCGGGAATATCTGGAAGCTCCTGAGCGAAAACCGCAAAACCGGATAGTATGATGACATAAGAGATCAAATTCACAGGACACCTTTCATCAATTGTATTGCCATATGAAAACAGACAAGAACCGATGATTAAATACGCAGTGCCTATTCTGACTACACTCCTTCTTTAATCCAGCTGTGGCATGATATAAGCAGTATGGATGGATGTCAATTTAATACTGGTCCTGATCGACAGGACACTTGATTCAGGTTGTCAGGATCAGCACATATTCGGTAGTGTAATAACAGGAATGAAATATTGAAGATAGAAAATATCAAGTCTTATTAGATAATGTCGCAGACAAAAGCAATTCCGGTTTTCTATCATCGATTACAGGAGGAGAAATCTTGCTAAATAAAAAAGTATTACAAGGGAAAAAAGTAA
>CBDVBK010000066.1:0-17913 GCA_965372215.1 uncultured bacterium
TTCCTCTGAGATCATGTTCTCTTTGAGAAGCATCCTGAAAACAAGACCGGCAAAGGTTCCTCTTCGGTTGCTGCTGTTGCTTTAATACCCTGACGCCGCTCTCTTCCCCTCCATGCCTGGCTGTAAGCACCGTAGTAGATGACCTGCTTGGCTCCCTTCTTTGGGATATGAGATGTATTCGCTCAGGACCTTACGACCGTTTTGATCATCAGCATTTATGGGCTAGCCACAGTGAACGCTGTAAATTGTTCATCTGCTTTCCAGTACTACGAAAGAAACGGATGCTTCACTAAGCTCCGAAGTCAATCTGCAAAAATATATTCCGGGGGGATATTCTCCCAGCTGGATCGAATGAGTCCCCCGCTCCATATATGTTCTTGTATGTACGTCTATCAAACGGCCAGAAGTGTCGTATACCTTTACGGTAACCCTGGAGGGATCCGGAAGATTGACCTGGATCAGGGCGTAGCCTGTACAGGGATTCTGGTAGACTGACATAGCGGGTATGCAGGGTTCAGACTGACTTTCGGACCCGATACCTGTGCTTGGCCTGTGAGCGTACTTGAGATCCTGGTTAGTCCAGTCGCAGTAAGATATGTGAGGAGTGCCCTCCGAGTCCAGACAGAGTGCACCGTCCACACCATCGTACTGAATAATTTCCGAGTCCCAGCCCGTGCTGTCTCTCCAGGTGTAAATAAATGCGTATCCCATGTCTGAACTATACACGATTACATGCGGCATTCCGCTGCTGTCCAGGGCTACTCCCTGGGGTGATCCGGGGTATGCGAACTGCAAGCTAATTATGTGTTCGATCTCCCAATACGTACCGTTCCACCAGGCGTAGTGAACGGCACCTAAGTAATCACCAGATATCTCGTATGCTGCATGTGGCACATCCTCTTCATCAAGGACCAGCGTGTTGTAAGAGAATAAAAAAGATGTCGGGCTGGTCTCCAATATCTGTATGTTCCAGCTTTCTCCGTTATAAACGGCATACATGACAGCCTTCATGGATTCATTCCAGTAAAGGACATGCGGATTATCATCCGAATCGAGACAGAGAGATGGATTTATGCCAGTGTAACCTGCCACCTCAATTGCAGTAATATCCCATCCGGATGGGTTCTTCACCGCATAAAATAGATCGTGGTCCTGGGTATCGCACCACACTATATGGGCTATACCCTCACTATCGAGCTCTATATCTGTTCTGGGGTATGGACTCCCCGAATAGGGAAGTTGTGAAACCGTGGAAGTTTCCCAGTGGTCGTTTTGCCAGAAGACGTGACGTATCTCCCCCAATGTATGCTCGTAGTAGGCAATGCTTGGCATATCAGTTGAATCCAGAACCATAGACATGAACCAGCAGTCGCAGGTGCTGATCACATCAGATTCCCATCCCGAAGCCCCCTGGTATATATGGACCAGCTGATTGTCAGTGTCGTCTCGATAGACAATGTGGACAGCACCAAGTGAATCCAGCCTGATAGCAGTCCAGTATCCTGTAACCCCTTGGGAATCCAGTGTCTCAATCTCCCAGTCACCTGAGACTGGATGCGATAGCAGCATTATACACAGTAGCGGAACAAGCATCTTACATATCATTACCAAACACCTCTTTGATTATTCATAATGAATCCAGCCCATTTTGCAAAGACGTTATCAGGATACCACAAGAACCGCTGGAGATGGTCTGCGGTCCCGATGCAGACTATCTGCCCTGGCGGGATGACGTGACCGAGATAGAGGTCGGGTGAATTTAACAATGAGCCAATTCTCTTCTTCGTTTATTGAAGCAGGATAACAATTCAGAAAAACGCTTTGGATTGAATCGAATCAGACTTGCATTACATCATTGAAGTAAAAGAAACGATACGAAAGCTGGAATGAAGACAAACAGGAAATTCGCTCACCAATAGGAAACTGGATTTCATGCAATTCTGAGATATTCTCCTGACAGCACTCGTCTGTCCCCTATTTTCAATTTCTCTACCTGAGATGATGATAATGCCTGAAACTCTGTCCGTTCAATGACACGATATGAGCAATAGGAATCTTGATTTCAAACCGTTCCGACAGTTTTCCCGAAACAGCATATTTTTCCCAATAAGCCTCCGATTCCTTCCTGCAACAAAAGGGGTCAAATCTTTACTCTTGACATTTATACAATTCATATTTGAGTGAAGGAATAATAAAGTGTAGTTTTTGATACCTTTTCACAAGGCAAAAAAGATAATGTCAAGAGTAAAGATTTGACCCCTTTTGCTCAGGAAATGCTGAAAGGTTGACAGGAAAATACCCGCAGGCACTCCTCCGTCAGGAGGATCCCGGGAACCGACCCGGATTACTGAATAGTGCTGTACTCAATTTCACATTGACAGACTCTGAACCTATTGCTGATATTCAAATATGGTGAAATAACATATTAAGGAGTTTATCATGCGAATGATGTCTGCCATGATTCTGACTCTGCTCATAACGCTCTTTATATCAGATACCGCATCCGCTGATTTGGCCGTAGATGAACTAGGTTGGGTGGTCGTCTGTGAAGTTATGGATAGTGAAGCTGACGCTGAGGGACTGGCTGAAGAACTGGGGGATCTGTTCGTTCAGTACACAGGATACCTGTGGATTCCTGACTGGGCCTCTCTATCAGGTTACAGAGGATGGCTGGTATACCTCGGACCATTTGAAACCTCCGATTATGCCTCGCAGGTAGCGTGTTTCATACTATGGAAGTATCCTGATACATACGCGATACATGTCAGTGGTGAGGAAGGGCGAAACACTGTTCCTCCAACTCCGGTAGATTTCAGTGATTTTACAGGTCTTATGCCTCCTTCCCCAGGCTTCACGCTAATGGACGAAATCCCTTCCGACTGGGAGATTGACTGGGTTTCGCAGGATGTTCAGTGGAGAGAAGAATCGAGACAGGTTACGAAGACACTCATCAAACTTCCGGGATGGAGCGTTGGAGAGTGGATGGATGACTATATCGGTACAATAGAATACAGAGCCATCAGGGAATCATCTGAAGATCAAGGGGAATATTTCGAAAAGGTTTCTCAATTTATTCGTGAGTCCGCGGAAAATTTAGGAATAAGTGTATTTGAATCACCCGGAGAGTACATTCTCATTCACAAGATTCCTTCCTGGGGCATACAGGAAGATATTGACTTCTGGGTTGCTCTGACCGGCGATACTCTCGAATACGGATACAGGGTACGATTCTCTTACGGTGAGATACCATACGAATGGCCATTCATACCCGAAGAAGCACATGCCTCGGCAATACCTGTTCAGATTCATTCATACGAAGAAGCCCTGGATTTTCTGATAGAAAAGCTATCAGAGGACAGCGTATATAGATCTTCGTTCCCTGAAGGGTTGTCGTTTAGTCCGGAGTACATAGGCAATATTCCCGAAGATGTATACAGAGATTACTACGATATCGCTATAAGGGAAGTTCACAGATCAGGTGGTCTGGGAGATCCGAACACAGCGCCGATAGTGGACAGATTCCGTATCTATGACAGAGGAGAGATAATCTGGTTCAAGCCAGTCATCGGCATGTTCGTGCTTTACGAGGAAATCCTGATCAGGTAGAAAGGATTACCCCTACATTAATACAAATACCGGATTCAACGTTCCCTCTACTGTGTACGAATACCTGCAAGTTGTGCTGTAACATCGCTGTCTATATGTACCGAATTGAACATCTCAATGGCAATCTGTCTGTATTCTTCCATTCCAGCTTCAGATACGCCAACTCCGATGTGTACAACAGTAAGGTCGGTAAGAAGCGTTCCAAGCTGCCAGTGTATTATTGAGCCATCTTCTTCAACGCTTTCTGCCTGGATGATATAGAAATTGGTAGAAGATGCAGGAGTAGAGATGTTAGGTTCACCTGCCGGGACATACTGGAAGAGACCATTCGCATTTGAATACATATTGTTATGCAGAAATTCTACACCGGAAGCAGCAGCTTCAGGAGATAACTGACTTATCAGTCCTACTGCAAGAAGAACAGGTTTGCTGAAATCGGGTCTGCCATCTAACAGGTCACTGTTCTCAGCTATGGAAAAAGATATGGTTGCGCCATTCTGGAACTCCTTGACATACCAGCTTTCCGGGTAAAGCATATTGAATGTTCCATCACAACTCGCATATACAGTCATAGCTGTCTGATCAGTAACAGTAGTAATATCCGCGTCTTGTTCCTGTAATCCGGAGGAGGTTTGCTGATTTTCCTCCGGTGCATTCCCGCATGCTGCAAACAAAGTAAAAAGAACTAATAGCATAACGGCTATAGTTGATCCTGGCATAATACAAACTCCAATCCGTATTTGAACTTAAGAATTAATCTAATTCTTTGTAAATCAGGACAACAGGGGAGCAAAAGGGGTCAAATCTTTACTCTTGACATTATCTTCATGCCTTATGACAATGTATCAAACACTACATTTTATCATTCCTTCACTCAGATATGAATTGAATTAATGTCAAGAGTAAAGATTTGACCCCTTTTCTGCCCCTTTTCTGCTATATATTCCGTCAGGGGAACAGTCAGGTTTTCAGGAGGAGGAGATTAATGCGGGCTGAGAGAAGGAGTTCTGTTTTTAATATTGCGCTGTTTGTCTGCGCGGTGATGTTGGCTGGTGCGGGTAATACGCAGCAGGTGTTTACCGAGGTGGCAGCTTCAATGGGAATTTCGGGTCAGACGGGGCTTGGGCACTCGGTTAGCTGGTGCGATATAGATAATGACGGCGATATTGATGTGGCATTCTCGAATCAGGATGGATCCGGCTTCTGGTTGTACAGGAACGATGGAACACAGTTCACGAACATTACTTCTTCTGCTGGTCTGGGAGGCATTGGAGCCAGCCGTATTCTCTGGGCTGAAGTGACAGGAGATGAATATTCTGATCTGATACTTGATTCCGGTTCTTCGCAGAAGCTTTACGGTAACAACGACGGTTCATCTTTTACTGATCTTACATCTGGAAGCGGTCTGACCGGTTCTCCGGTCTGTATCGCGGATTATAACAATGATGGTTCTGCTGATGTTCTGACACTTACAGGTTCAGGATGCAGTGTTCTGTTGAATTCAGGGAGCGGTGTATTCACTGAACAGGTTGCAGGAACAGGGGACTGGTGGTGCGCTGTCTGTCTGGATTACGACCTGGATGGTGATCAGGATATTTACCTGGGCACTTATGGCAGTGATCCGAATGCGCTGCTTCGGAATGACGGTTCATCTTTTGTTGATGTGACTGTTGATGCCGGGGTTGTTTTTGGCGGCAGTACGGAAGGCATCACCGCTGGTGATTACAATAACGACGGATATATCGACCTTTACCTCGGCAATTACTCAGCTCCAGGATGCAAGCTTTTTGAGAACAACTGTAATGGCACATTCTCTGACGTAACTGTTGCTGCCGGAGTGCAGGGGCATACCGATACGAGAACGGTTGCTTTCACAGATTACAATAATGACGGTTGGCTTGATATCTTTGTATCCCATCATGATTTTTACTCCTACAGCAATATCATGTGGAAGAACAACGGCAACGGGACATTCTCCGATGTCGGAGTAAGCCTTGGCCTCTCAGGTGAATGGATGGGCGACTACTTCGGTACGGCATGGGGAGACTACAATCTTGATGGAGATATCGATCTTTTCGCGGTTGGCCATATTGATAAGTACGTATTGTTCAGAAATGATCAGAGCGAAACGATTCCCTCTAATTACATTATTCTTGAACTGGAAGGTATCGCCTCAAATCATGATGCCACAGGTGCCCGTGTTGTGGCAGACCTCGGCTCCGTCAGCCTTACAAGGTGTGTGGGGGGCGGAGAGGGATATCACGATTTTCACAGCATGGCACTTGAGTTCGGTCTGTATGACGCTACGTCAATTCAGTCTCTGGAGATCAACTGGCCGAGCGGGCTTGTAGAGACCTATACGGATATATCCGCAAATCAATACATCTATGCGATTGAAGGAGACAGCCTTTATTGCGGAGTTGCCGATGGTTCACCTCATATTGCAGAAGGCGGATTAAGGCTGGACTGCAGCCCCAATCCATGCAGGAGTTTTCTTACTCTGGAGTATTCAGGAGTTGCGGGGATGGATGTTGATCTGGCGGTTTTTGACCTTTCCGGAAGGCTGGTGAAATCGTTTGGGAGCAGTAAGCTGGATGGTTCATTACAGAATGTTCTGTGGAACGGCCTTGGCAATTCCGGAGAGAATGCGCCTGCCGGGGTGTATATATGCAGGCTTATCAGCCCTCTGGAGACTGTTGCGAAGAAGATTACTATGATCCGGTAAAAGAGCAGGAAGAAAAAAAGGGGGCACAGAAAAGGGGTCAAATCTTTACTCTTGACATTATCTTCATGCCTTATGACAATGTATCAAACACTACATTTTATCATTCCTTCACTCAGATATGAATTGTATTAATGTCAAGAGTAAAGATTTGACCCCTTTCCTTAACAGTTCGGATGACCCGAGTTGACAATAGGGTTTCAAACTCCTATGAAATATGATGCAGCGTGCCGCGGAATGGTTCGCTTCAAAGGAGGTAGCCTATGATATTGTTTTCTATTCTGTTGATTGCTCAGATTACACCGTTCGTACCGGGTGGCGGTAGCGGCGGAACACTGTCCAGTGGTATCGTTGTTATCAATGAATTCATGGCACATCCCCTCGCATCCTATACGGAAACAGACGGCGAATGGGTGGAGCTGTACAACAGATCGGGAGACTGGGTTAACCTTTCCGGATGGATTCTCGAAAACGCTCTTGGACAGGAAGTTACGATGTCCACTTATCTTCTGCCGCCGGATGGTTACTACGTCCTTTGCGCTTGCGGAAATGAATTCATGAACGGCGGTCTTGTTCCGGACTATGTATACAGCGATTTCACAATTAGCGATACGGGCAGGCTGACAGTGCACAGCTCTTCCAGGGAAATCGTAGACGAAATAATCTACACCAGCAGCTGGCCTGTAACCGCAGGTTACTCCTGTGAGCGAATCAACCCGGGGTGGATTTCCAGCACATCTTCAACATGGAACGAATCCACAAAGACTTTCGGGAATGGTGATTTCGGCACACCCGGTTCACTGAACAGTGTTTACGAGAATTCGTTCGCGCAGAACAGCTGGGCATTCATAAAAGCCTTCGTTCAGTAAACTGAAAGAGATTACTTGAAAACAGTTTCTGTTCTACTGCCTATCATTCTGGTTCACTATGTCCTGGCGGCTGACCCTCTTGTTGTATTTTTCATCGACACCACATTTGAAGAGTATTCCGGCGATGCCATGATCGTATGCACACCCGGCGGCAGGCATTACGTAATCGACGGGGGACCAATGAGTACTTCTCCCCCTGTATGGGACTGCGGAGAAGACAGAGTACTTCCTCTTCTGGACAGCCTTGGCGCTGCTTACCTGGATGGAGTTGTAGGTACTCACCTCCATGCCGATCATGTCGGCGGGTTGATATCCGTCTACAATACACTTCCGGTAGTGACCGCATACGATTCGGGCTGGCCCTATGGAGGCACCTGGACTTATGAAACTTATCTTGAAGCAATTGTGAACAACGGTTCTGAATTCGTAATATCCCGGAGAGGGGATGTTCTGAACTGGGGACCCGAGCTGACGGTTGAGGTAATTCATCCTGTCGACCCCTTGTCTCCATCCAACATAAACAACTCTTCCATTGTTATCCGGCTTACGTACGATGAAATCTCATTCCTTTTCACCGGTGATCTCGAGGTTGAGGGAGGAGAAGATGTTGTTCTGGCAGCGCTCTCAACAGGAGAAATCGATGACATATCAGCAGATGTACTGAAGATAGGACATCACGGATCATTCACATCTACCTGCACGCAATGGCTGGCTGAGATCAATCCTTCGATTGCCGCGATCTGTGTCGGTGCTGGAAACCCTTACGGTCATCCTCACTCGGAAGTTATTAACAGATTGAACGGGAGAGATATAACCATCTACAGAACTGATCTTGACGGTACATTCTATATATCCTCGGACGGACAGGGAGTTTATTACAACTCCATGCCGCCCACTGGAGGAGATCCTCCTCCCATAGATGAATTCGTCGTGTATCCAAGCCCCGCCACTTCCGTGGTCACTTTCGCGTGGGACGCGACTGAGGGGCAGTCTTCCTCGATAATGGTTTTCAATCTTAACGGAGAAAAGATCCTTGATGTAAATGCCTCATCCGGATCTTATACCTGGAATCTTTCAACCGATGCCGGAATGGTCTCTCCCGGTCTTTACGCTGTTGTCTTCAGAACTTCGGGAGGTGAGACATGTACCGAATACTTTACTGTATCACGCTGATAGCAGTTTCTCTTGCTTTCGCAGGTGATACAGGTACGGCAGATCTTCTGATTCTGTCATCTCCGGGGTTTCCATCAGTGATGATGCTCGGACCAGCAGGTTTTGCGATCAGTACAGGTCCGGGATCCATGCTGTCTAATCCGGCACTTTGTGAAACCGGGTTCAGCGCGGCGGGAGGCCGATGGAATCTGGAAACTACAACTGTATCAGTAGCGGGTGCTTTCTCTGCCGGATCTGACATTGAAATCGGAACCGGTCTTGTTTATCTGGGCAGAGGGGGGCTCATCGGCAGGGATGAATCAGGTGTTGTTACAGGCGAGTATTCCTATTCAACAGGCTGCGCGATGGCCGGAGTGTCCTTCCCTCTTGCGGATTGGATTGACGGAGGAGTTTCTGCCGGTCTGTCATGGGAGAATGTGGCGTCTGAGGGAGGAACCGGTATTACCGCGAATGCGGGGTTGGCTTTTAAACCCGCCGACGGGCTTCTTGCCGGTATCTCCGTTTCCGGAGTCGGGCAGGCTCCTTCATGGCAGGGCATTCGTAAGGATATGCCCGCCGAAATATCTGCAGGAGCGAGCTATAGGATATCATCTATTCTGACCGGTTTTGCCGGCGGGAAAATCGGATTCTCAACTTCCGATGCCTTTGGATGCGGAATATGCATTAATTACCGGGAGTATGGATGTTCGGCGGGTTATCAGTATTCCCCGGGCGAGGTAGAGATAAGCGGGTTCTTCGCGGGTTTGCGGTATACATATGAGTCAGGCGGCTTATATACAATTGAAATAGCCTTTTCACAGAGAGATGAACTCGACTGGCCTGTTCTGGTCGGTCTTTCCGTTTCATTCTAATATTCAGCCCTGAGCACATGTGAGGAATCCGGGTATGGAGATCTGAGGGATACCGTATTCTAATGGTCAGGATTCGAACTTCTTAGCGGAGGAGTATTCTTCAAGGTCGTAGTTTATTTTCTGTTCAGGCATCGGCAGGCGCTCAATCGGAACACCTGATTCATCGAGGAACTTTTCAGCAAGCGAACCGTGGTAATCGGAAAAGATGACAACGCGTGCAATACCGGCAGCGAGCAGAGCTTTCGCGCAGGTGGTGCAGGGCATGTTCGTTACGTAAGCGGTGGCGCCGTTCAGTGGAACGCCGTGCCTTGCGGCCTGGGCAATTGCGTTCATCTCGGCATGATTTGTTCTGACGCAGTGGTTATCGACAATTAGACATCCCACGTCCTCGCAGTGTTCCAGTCCGGGGAGAGAACCGTTATAGCCTGTTGAAAGGACATACCTGTCTTTCACCAGTACGCAGCCGCAGTGCATTCTAGGGCATGTGGCGCGTTCTGAAGCAAGCATCGCAAGTTTCAGAAAGTACTGGTCCCAGGATGGTCTCAAAGTTTATCACCTCTCAGGATGTTGATGAAATATGAGGACTAATCAAAGACGCAGTCAAGCTGAAAACCGAATTCAGTTCTGGAATCACCTTCGGTTTCTTCCCAGCCTGAGCCCAGGAAAGCTGCATCCTCGATGATCTTTCTCAGGAACCTTGCTCTGAGGAAGAGATCTTCACTGATTTCAGCGCTCATACTCACATGGAACATGAAACCCCTGTCCCATAAAGCAGTTGAGCCGAATTCACCGGGGAAGAAGGCTTCTGCCGCATACACCCTGGAATTGTATCCATCTGTGGAAAACGCGGCTCCGCCGAGACCGAGTGATAAGAAGCTGACAGGAGAGTAGCGGATCCTGAGTTCAATACCGGTTCCGCTTTCAGTGGAATCTTCATCGGAACTCCATCCGGTGATCGACAGTTTTGTTCTGATATTGAATTTTTCAAAAGGCTGCCAGTTATTGCCTGTCCAGGTTCTCCAGCTGAATTCCTCCGTCTCCGTCCGTGTACGGATGCCCGCTGTCGCTTCCATGCTCCAGGGGAATCTGTATTGAACCTCGGAGGTGGCGAGGAGCAGATGCTCATCGTTATTGAAATATGTTCCGGCGCCTGCTTTCAGAGCGGTTCTTGAGAAAACATTCCACCTGAAGCCGTAACAGAAGCCGATGTCACATTTGCGACCTGTCGGGGGTGATGTTCTTGCATCAGGGAAATCCGATGGGTTTCGAAGCAGCATGAGCATGTGTCTGAAGTTGCCGAAATGCTGTGAGGGAGCTACCCAGAACGCTGCTGATACTCCTGTGGAATCTACTCCCGCAGCTGTTTCTCCCGTGAAGCGGAATGCGCTGAAATCAAGATCCCAGTCGGTTCCCATGCGGACCCAGTATCGGGAATCACTGTCATTCTCAATAGCTCCGGCGAGAGTAACTCCCCATTCTTCCCCTCCAACGCGAACGGCTCCGAGGGTTTCCCTGATGGCAGCTTTCCCGGCGATTTCGGATGCCGTTCTGTGGTGTCCGTCACCAATGGAGTCCAGCCTGGAGTAAGCCGCGAGAAATGACACATCGATATCTCCGAACCTTGCTATGGCTCCGATTCCTGTAAGAGGGTTGCCTCTGCAGCCCCATGCGGATGTGGCGGGTTCAATACGGTTCCTTATGCCTGGTGGTTTGTAGAGAGCGAGTTCACTTAAACCTGACCAGGTGCCCGGGCACGAGATAACCATCCCGCTGCCCAGATCAACCTTGAGCCATCCGACCGAGACGGATTGAAGATTGCCGTCAGGAGGAGTCCATATGGCGCCTCCGGAAATGATATCAACCCATTCCTCGCCTCTTGCTTTGTCAAGAAGAAGCAGGAAGCGTATTGCGCCGTTGCTGAACCTGAATCTGTCATAAAAACCGAACTCGTCACCTGCGTAGTAATTCTCGATAGTGCCGCGGCATGCCGGGAACCTTCGCTGAAGCCTGATCCTTACATCTCCCTCGAAAGCGGGAACAGTACCGGACAGAAACAGAAGCAGAATAAGTATTACAGAACTTTTCATTCAACCACCAGGAACTCTCTGAGTACTTCCATAAGTGAAGGCCCTATACCGGGAATATCATCAAGTTCATCTATTGAGGATACAGGTCCGTTCTGCCGCATCCATGCGGATATCGCTGAAGCCCGGCCTGGTCCTATCCCCGGAATCAATATAAGATCCTCCTCGGTTGCCGTGTTGACATTCAGCGGGAATTCCGGTGCGGAAGCCTCCGGTTCCTCCTCGCTACCGGAAAGGCTCAGAGCGGGTGGATTCGCCGCGCATGCGCCCCAGCACAGAGCAACTGAATGGGTGCCGGGAAGAGTTGAATGTTCTCCGTAACCGTATTCCACATTGATCAGTGATACCGAAATTGACAGAGCTGCCCAGAATCTCGCGGGATTGGTCATCATTCCTGCCCCGAGGCTGATACCGGACGCTGGAGAAAAAGCGGTATGAAAACTGAATTCGGTATCGAGCCCTTCCTGCCTGCCGGCCCCTATGGCCAGGGATACTCGCTCTACCGGGACGATGCCGAGACCGAGTTCAAGTGATCGGGGAGAAGACGGATCGCCGGATTCACCGAGATCACTTCTTATAACACTCCGGAAAAGGGCTGTAGAGTAAATACCGGAGGTTGGAGACCAGACCGCGCCGATGTTCGCCGAGACTCCTGTTGCCCTGCCGTAACCGCTTATCTGGAGATTCCTGATAGAGATATCCGCTCCGAGAACGACACCGTTCATGATTCGGAAAGCAGCTCCCGCGACAGCGGTTCCCTCGGTATAGCTTTCATCTCCCGATAGAGATAGAGCAGCGCCCACTGCGAATCTTCTGAACATCCAGTCTCCCGCTATCGCCGTTCGGTCAAGGCCGCGCAATCCAAAGGGGCGTGATACTGAAGCCGCGACTCCGTGCCCTTCAAGAAGACCGAGACAGGCAGGGTTAACCATTATGACCAGTGGTGTTGTGGGAAAGAGGCTGGAGGCTATTCCGCCCTGAAGCCACGGAGATTCCGAAACGGGTTCGAAGGCTGATTTGCCCGGGGATACTGAGACCAGCAGAAGGAACACGGTGAGGAATCTGGAAAGTATGGATTTAATCTTCATACACAGAGTTTACGAATATATTCGACAGGTTTCAAGTGCGGGCTGTTCGGAAATGACTGAAATGAGAGAGTTAATCCATTCCAGCATTCCCCCTGTTGCGGTCAACTCCGCCTGGCAGTGTCTGACAGACTCCAGCCCGGACAAATCACTGAACAGCAAATACGCTGCAGAATGACCGCGAATCTAATGTTTAAAGGTACATTATGATAATAGACAAAAATATGCCCGAATCGAAGCGTTGAGATAATTGGAATCCAGTTAAGGTAGCAATGTCATTACGGATATTTTCGAAGGTTGACAAAGCAGCTTTCAGAGATAAGGCTATATTGTTGTATTTTAAAATAGGTCGGTCTTACCGACATAATTCAAGTTGTTGGAGAGAATTGATGCGTTCCATTGAAGAAGGTCCCGACACTCAACGGGGCAGGTGTAAGGTTACACCTCTGGCGTATTCTATTCTCCGGAATCGCTTTCCCGAATCACCAGATCCGATTAAAGAGTGGCTGCCCGATAATCCGGAATGGTCTGACGGGATTCCCGATATAGATATTCTCCGTCGCGAACTGGAAGATCTGACCATTCGCGGGGGCAAAATCGTCCTTTACGGGCACGATGACATGGATGGCATTACCGGGCTGTACGTTGGAATCAGAATTCTTGAAGGAGAGGGTTTTGAAGTCATTCCAATCACGCCCGAACGTTCGACTGATGATTACGGTCTTATCCCCAGGCTGATGGAGGGGTCTCTTCTGTCAGGCGATCTGCTGCTTACTGTAGATTACGGATGTTCTTCTGTGGCGGGAGTCCGGTGGGCTCTGGACCAGGGAGCAAGAGTAGTTATCACCGATCATCATATGCTTAACCCTCCTTTACCTGATGCCCATGGAATGATAAACCCACAGAGAACCGGACCGCCAGCAACTTATCTGGCCGGCTGCGGAGTCCTGTACGCTGCCCTGATATCAATTTACCCCGAATGGGAGAACGAACCCGGTCTTCTGACAGCTGTCGCTCTTGGAACTGTTTCTGACAGAGTGCCTCTGCTGGGCTGGAACAGGTATCTCCTTGAGGAATTCGGAAAGATCGATATCGATAGGCTCAAAGGCGGCATGAAGATGCTTGCCGAGCTGTGGCCCGCAAGAGAATCCGCCTGGACTGGATCCATGATCCGTTACGAGATCTCATCAACTGTTGGAAAAGGGAAGGGGTCAGGAATCGGAATCATGCTTGATTTCATGATGGATGAAGACTACACAAGTTGCAAATCTATCTGGAAACTCATGAAAAAGGAAAGCCGGCACAGAGCGTATCTGCTGTCAGACATATTCTCACAGGCTCTCAAAAACAGAGATGACCAGGCATCCGCGTACGGAATGACGCTTGTATACATGGATACAATCCCTGATGGCATGGGGGGGACTCTCGCAAGTAAACTAAGCAGAGTGACCCAGAGAGGGACATTGATAGTTTCCCCGAGGGAGGGTGAAAAACTCGTTGGAGAAGCCCGTTCATTCGGCGATTGGGACATGGCCGGTTTTCTCGTGAGCATGGGAGATGTGTTCACCAACGCGGGAGGACATAAAATGGCAGCGGGATTCAGCTGTGAAGGTTTGAAATGGGATCAGCTCAGAGAACTCCTGCTGTCGAGAATGGCCGAATATCCGGTTGATCCGGTACCGATACCTCACGTAGATTTATTGGTTGATGAACTTCCGAACCCGGCAGAATTTCTCTGCCTTGCGCCGTTTGGAACTAAATTCCTCCCCCCGGCCGTTCAAAAAGACAATTTGAGATACTTGTTGCAGGTAGGTATAAACACGGTCAGCTGGGGCATTTCAGAAGAAAGCGGCGACTAACAGGGCCGACTAACAGGGTCGGACGTCACTTGCGGCACTTACCCAATAGCGTAATGTGGAATAAACTGTACATATCCCGATGGATATCAATAACAGGTATACTGTTCCCGGAACAGGAATGGGAATGGGGACACACATCCGAGCCTGCATGTCCCCATTAGCTATGTTCTTCGATACTGGTTACTGGACTATATCGTTGTCGTCTCTGGGCTGGATCTTGAAATCTCCATAATCGTAGCTAAGAACACCCGCGATGGACGCCAGGCTGTCGTTCAGGAACGGAGTATAGGAGTAATCTCCCCAATCGTCCACAAGACACTCGCCTGAGCCATCATCGACACCCCAGATTCCGAAGCTGTCAGGTTCGGAAGTAACCTCGACATTCTCAACACCAACAAGTACTGATTCCCACTGCTCGGAATCGGAGGAGTTCGGGAGATCCCCTGATGGAAGGATGTTCGTTGGGGGGAGAGGGTGTCCTGATGAATGAACAACAATGTTCGTGGGAAACTTGATCTCGGTGCAACCGTACCATTCAGCGATTTCCCCTGTGATGGTCACGCTATCCCCCCTGTTAAGAACGGAAAGATCATCTCCGTACATCATGAGACCTGTCCATGCACCACCCTGATAATCACCAAGGAAGGCGTATGAATAAGACGAATTAGGATAGTCGCCCAAGTCAGCCGTTACTATCCCGGTGACACTGACAGTCTGTCCATCAAAGGGGGATGATGACTGCTGTCCCTGGATCTCGTAGCAGGTGTAGACATCGCCGCCACCACCTCCGGAAGTTATAAGGTCGTTGTTGTCCCTGGGTTCGAGTTTCCATTCGTCCCAGGAGTACCAGAGAATCCCGGTTCCGGTGAAGATAGTATCACCAACAGCAGGGCTGTATGAATAAGAGCCCATGTCGTCCACAATGCAATTGCCTGAGCCGTCATCAGCAAGGAACTGGCCGTATCCCTGGACTTCGGTTACAATCGCGTCGCTGATAGTGCAGAGAACGGATTCGTACTCCTCAGGATCAGGGGAACCGGATATGTCTCCAGTGGAAACCTCAGTGGCCTGTGGCAACTCATTCCCGGTAGAAATAACCTCAACAGAGGAAATAAGTCCCAGTTCAGTCAATCCGTAGAATTCCTGAACTGTACCGGTGATAAGTATACTGTCACCGCGAGCCAGAGAAGCAACACTGTCTCCGAAAAGAACCAGTCCCGTCCAGGGACCTCCCTCCGGATCACCAAGCACCGCGACAGGACCATAAGAATAGTAGAGTTCGTCGCCGCCTGCAGTTACAATTCCTGTTACTGAGACAATCTGATCTTCATATGGGGAGGATGACTGCTGTCCCTGGATCTGGTAACAGGTCAGATAATCCCCGGTACTGCCGGAGTCAGGTGTGGTTACTGATACTTCGTTACTCCAGGAATACAGGTTGTCAGTATTCTTTGTCCGGACAGCGTAATAATAATCTGTGTTCCACTCCAGGCCTGTATTTGTAAAAGTAGTATCCGCCGCGTTTGTGGCGACTCTTACAGGGCTGTCCGGCGGGTTCGCGGAAATCCCTTCCGTCAGGGATCTGTAAAGGCTGTATTCGGAGAAATTCTCATCAGGACACATGGTCCAGGAAGTTGATACAGAATTACTGGTTCCTGTAGTTGCAGTCAGGATTGACGCAGTAGGATAGGTTCCCGGTCCGGCCGGTGTCTCGTCATCGCCGCAGGAGACTGAAAAGATAACCGCTGCAAATATAATCAGAGGTATAATCCATCTGGAATTCTTCATAGCAAATATTGCTCCTTTCAAAAGCTTCTTCATTTATATAAGTAGAACACTGATTGTTTTTACAGCTCAAGCTGCTTCCTGATAAGTTTCAGAGCCAGCTTCCTCAGTTCAGGATCGGAATCATCAATATCGATATTTATCGACAATCTGATAACCGGCGGGGAATCCTTTGAAGCTGCCTTATGAGTATCCGACTTCGCTTCCGGGAGTTTCGCGGTCGGAGTCCTTTCGGTCTGTTTCGGTTTCTTCTTTTCCTTTATCGGAGTCTTCTCGGAAAAGTCAGCAAGATCACATAGGACTTTGAAAGAAAGAATCATATATGCAGTATCAGGATCGGATGCACCTGTGCTGGATCTGAAGAATTCCATCAGAATGGAGCCTTCTTCAGTTATAGCCTGGGGGTGAGCCTTGAAGAGGCTGCTGTAAGCAGCTTTTACCGCTTTACCGAGTAAAATCTTCGCTTTGTCCGGATCATAGGATTTTTCCCAAAGAATGGTCGGCTGATTGTTATCATCGATGAAGCCGAGAAATCCGAGAAGCATAAGGAGTGATTCGTCAACTTCCCTCTTGAATCCGAGAGTAGCGAGGAAATCGTAATCAACTACTCTTGGGGATTTTGTGCTGTGGAGTTTATCCAGAAGCAGTTCGATTGACCCTGGATTGTGAATAACAGGATATTCCATATTTTTTCTCCTCTGACAAGAATATTGTTTTATCCACAATTCATAAGTCATTTTTTTGTTCATGACAATCCGAAAATTTTCCCGATTGAACCAATTGACTTTGGAATAAACCCAACATATTTTGGTGTAACTTGGAGGAAATATTATGAAAATAGACCTTGATGATGTTGAATATGTCAGTGAGACCTCGGTTACAATCAGAAAAAGCAGAAGGCGGATTACCGTTCCAAAAGAAGTTGCGGAACAGCTGAAATTACTGGATGGCGACAGAATTCGGTGGATACTCTTCAAAGATGGCCGGCTCTATCTGTCAAAAGCTGACAAGCAGCAAAGCGGGCAGCAGAGCAATACCGGATAGGAGAGGGACTGTATTATGGATCCGGTTCCGATAGCTGGCTTACTGTTCTTCATGGCATTCATCTGCGAGTATGTTGATTCAACTCTTGGTATGGGCTATGGAACAACCATGACTCCGATTCTTCTTCTTCTGGGTTACGATCCGCTTACCGTAGTGCCTGCGATACTTCTGTCAGAACTGCTTACGGGCGGGTTTGCGGCATTCATGCATCACAGAATGGGTAATGTTGATTTTGACTTTAGAAAAGACAGTGATCATTGGATACTTAAGAAGATGAAAAATCTTGGATACATTCCAAAGTCAGATGATTCAAAGATAGCGTTTGTGCTGGCCGCATGCAGTATTCTTGGTGCGGTTGCTGCGGTAATTCTTGCGTTCCATATCCCGAAAGCCTGTCTGAGAATAATTATTGGTTCCATAGTGCTTAGTATGGGAATCCTGATTCTTATCAGAAGAAATGCCGTTCACAGCTTCTCCTGGAAAAAAATACTTGGTCTTGGAGTTATTGCCGCTTTCAATAAGGGGCTCTCCGGGGGAGGGTACGGTCCCCTTGTCACTTCGGGGCAGATTCTGTCCGGAGTTAATAGCAAAAGTTCTATCGCAATAACATCTTTAGCGGAAAGTTTTACATGTTTTGTCGGCGTGACTGCTTATCTTATTCTGGGAGCTGATATCAACTGGAGCATTACTCTGCCGCTTGTTATCGGCTCGTTCATATCGGTTCCATTCTGTGCCTGGACAGTAAAGAAAATAAGAATCACCAGATTCACTACAATTGTAGGTATAGCAACAATTGTGCTGGGGCTGTTTACCCTGTACAAGGTTGCGTTTTAGT
>CBDVBK010000067.1:0-16314 GCA_965372215.1 uncultured bacterium
GCCATTCAAGAAGAAGACGGGAACTCCTGCCTCCTGTGTAAACGGCAAGTTTCTCCCTTGGTCCGAAAGTAAAGGATAAAACCGAGCCGCGAACCTGAAGAACGACTGCGGATCGGAGATCATGTCATATCCAGAAGCAGAGGATGAGAGAACAGTCTTCTGAGCGGCCAGAGAGTGATATCTTCATCAATCGGTATTACATCTTCTCCGGGATAGATACACCAGAGATGATCCAGGTTAAGGTCCTCAATTGCGATCCTGGCTGATCGTCCTGGTCGAGGATTTTCAGAGAATTTAATCTCAAAACCAAAGCGTTTACCATTCCAGAAGAGAAGTATGTCAAGTTCAGCATTCTGCTGGGTTCTCCAGAAGAATAACCGATCAGTATTGAAAGCCTGAATAACTTCTCCTACTGCAAAACCTTCCCATGAATGACCTGCCACCTGATTGCCGACAAGATTATCGTAATTCCTGATGCCAAGCAGAGCATGAAGTATGCCTGAATCGCGCAGGTACAGCTTTGACGCTTTAACCTGACGCTTTCGAATGTTTGCATACCAGGGCTGCAATCGGCGAATGACATAAGCACCTTCAAGAATATCCAGATACCTGGTTACAGTGGTATGTGAGATTCCCATGGCCCGTCCGATTGCGGACAGATTCAGAACCTGACCATGGCAGGATGCCAGCATCATCCAGAAACGTCTCATTGTTGAAGCTGGTAACGGATAGCCAAGCTGAGGGAGATCCCTCTCAAGAAATGTTCGAATAAAGTCTTCCCGCCATGCAAAGCTGCCTGAATCATCAGAAGCTGTATACGCAGGCGGAAATCCTCCTCTGCTCCATAACACATTGATTTCATCCGCACCGACTTCTTCAATGGACAACCCGGAAAGGTCAACAAAAGCCAATCTACCGGCAAGGCTTTCTGAAACCCCCTTGATGATATCTGGAGACGCGCTTCCCAGAAGTAAAAAGATTACCTTTCCGGGATGCCTGTCAACAATTGAACGGATTACAGCAAACAGATCCGGGCGGCGCTGTACCTCATCTATTACTACAAGCCCTTCAAGAGATGACAGGTATAATTCAGGATTCGACAGGCGAGTCAGATCTGAATGCGACTCCAGATCAAGGTATTGACCAGGATTGTCCTTCAGGTACTGTAAAGCAAGGGTAGTCTTGCCTGTCTGTCTCGCTCCAAGCAATGCGGTAACAGGAGATCGGGCAAGAGCGGATTCAAGTCGCTTCAGGTTGCTGAATCTGTTAATCATGAGTAAATATTACCATGTAATCTGAACATGTCAATTGCAGATTTCATGCGTATGATATGAACACTCAAATGCAAAATGTGTCCCCGTGTCTCCGCGCATCCTTCTTCCCTGACCTTATTACCTGAATCAGAGTCATTATGTTCAATAGCACAAAACGTAATTCATAGGACCGGAAGAAACCATTTCATTGTGGGAATAAACACAGAAGTTGAAAAAGCGGTTGAAATTGATCCGGAGTATGAACCCGCAATATACAATAAAGTCCTGATTGAATCGTTTGCTGATGATGAAGAACTCAAACCGGAGAAAAACATATCAATAAATTATTACTAGGATTTTGCATTGAAGAAGAAATCCTATATCAAGAACTGGAATCCTCATGTGGTGTTCCTGGAGCTTGTTCGCTGCTTGTTTTGTTGACGTGGGTGGTTTCGGTAAGTTTGGTTAATTTCAGGCAGGGAAATGGTGACAGCTGCGAACGGATGAGCTGCTTTGGGAGCAGGTAATGCGATTTTGGAAAATCTACTTTCCTATCACTCAATCAACGACCGCTTGCTGGATAACTCCTTTTGCACAATCTCCTCGATTGCTTCCAGCTCATCGTTCTTGAGGAAAGCAAAGTAAGTTTTCAGCTTACCTGCGGATAACCTGCCATTGTTCTGCAGGCAGAGCTTGATGAGCAGATCGAGCTTCTGGTCCGGCATATCAATCACTTCCTGTATTGCCTTTCTGGCTCTATCGTAATCCACGAGGAAATCCAGTTCCATTGGAAGTTCTTGGTCAACAGTCATCTTGACAAACTCAAAGAGTGTTTCAGCCTGAACCGTCATATCTATGTATCTGTAGAAATTTCCCGTTTCTCCCCTGACGGTCATTTGCCCTAATTCATCCAGATCGAATTTCAGCAAGGACAGTAGAGGACGGGAAAATGCTTCAAGAGCGTAATCATATAGATCAGGTTTCTTCAACATCGCTGCTGAAACAGGAAACATCAACCCCTCTGGAACTGCATTCTTGAGAAACAGGATGTTGTGAATCAGAAAGCGGTGAATTCTGCCGTTCCCATCCTCAAACGGATGCATGTATACAAACCCGAAAGCCACTATTGCAGCATGTATGACCGGAGGCAACAAAGCTGCATTTTCCGACATGTTCGTATGCGAATCCAGCAAACCGTCCATTAGTGACTCAACATCTTCAGGCTTAGGGCAGACGAAATGAATTCTCTGATCCCTGAAGGATATCATTCCCCCGATGTAGTTCTGATTCTTTCTGTAATCCGAATCCCTGAACCGCTCATCCACAATTCTATTCTGCAATCCAATCAGATCCTTTTTGTTGCAGAAGTCACTCCTTGTTGCCATTTCAAGAGATGCGATAAACCGCTCTACTCTGGATGCGCTTGGTTTGAGGTGTTCAATCTCAAAAGAGGATTTGGTTTCCTTGCTGTACAGGTAACTCAGAGCACGCCTGATGAGAGAAGGAGGATAGGAATCCAGAATCTCTCCGCACCGCCGGTGAATATCAAATTCTTCCATTGAAGAAAGAACATCATTTCTTCTTACAATTGGGCAGAATTCTCTACTTCCCAGAAGATTATTCACCACCCGCTGTCGTTTCACTCTTATACCGGGATTTGCCGTGTAGTATTCCCCCGGTTCAAGAAGAGGGATATAGTTCCCCTGAATAACATCATTCAATGGAAGAGCCTTACCAGTAAGGAATTCGAACAGAAACCAGATTCTCCGGACATACTTTCCTGTGGGCTTCGATTCAATCCAAGATGTAATCTCAAACGTACTAACAACAGAAAACAAAACTGAAAGTATTCCCAGGTTGGTTCCGTCATACTTCAGTGCGAACTCAAGATGATCTCCGACAGTATCCCCCGGCCAGCGCACAGGGGGAAAAGTCGTTATCTCCAGCCCGTCTTTCACAATAGTAGTTTTTGATGTTCCAACAGAACTAACTAAAGATGTGCGCCAGTGCGGTATTACTCTCAATTGATACTTCTTGATGAGGAACTCGTATCCTGCGGCTCTCACTTTTTTCATTTCGAATACCTCACTCAGTTATAAAACTGTTAGATATCCTATTTTTCTATTACATTTCCGGCTTTCTCGAACAATATAGTTAGATATCCACATTCCGCAAAGTTATCAATTACGTTACTCTAGAGTCAGAATCAGAGAAGGAAACAAAAAAATCGTTACAGAAACTGGAATATCATTAGAAATCTCACCTTATCACATTTTTCTATTACAAAACTATCACGGACACTGCAGAGATAGCGGGTAAAGAGCCTCTTCAGGCATCCTCATCGTATGCACTGAGGATCCGCAAATGGAAGTGAAATCCCATCAGAGGATCAAGCATCCCTATGAAATCCTCAATCGTGATCCTTTGGCCGTCAATGAAGAAAGCCATGTTGTATTCAGTATCCGAGAAATCATTATTGCAGTCTATTCTTCCTCTGAGCATGTCCCGGGGACCAATTTCCCATCTTCCATCTTCCTTTTTCAGATACCTCCGGTTCAGCCCCCTCCTGATCTTCTTCAGCAGCTTCTCCTCAGCGTCAAAGAAACCATCAACAGATTCCGACTCAATGCGGAACACATATCCGGGCTCAGTTCCCTGCTTCACCTCCACCGCTTCGATAAAAGGGCCAGATAGACAAGGAAATGCTCCAATCTTGAAATGATACTCTTTTCCCCACTTGTCCCTGATGAAATGGTCTTCCCCGCTTTTAAGGGTATTGTTATGCAGGCATTCACTCATAAGAAATCTCCCCTCAACGAACTATACAGCAGATACATCCATTCAAGTACTATCTATCAGAATTCCTACTCGATAAGCTCGAACATATCTATCCTGGATGCCTTCTTATCGAATGTAAGAACAGAATCGCAGCCTGAGACTCTGGCGGATTGACCAATGAGAATATCTGTCAGATCGGTTGAACTCATCTTTGCTGAGATCACCATCCCCTGAACTGCTGCCAGAGCCTCAAACTCAAAAACAGGCATCTGCATAAGATCGCTGAACGAATCGACTATCTCTTTTCTTGTCGCTTCGTAAGCGGACTCCAGAACCCATATGGTTTCAAGAATCACCAACAGAGGAATGAACAGTACTTCGCTGTTGACTTCCGCATCCCTGAAACGCTTATATACGAGTTTAGCCTGCTGTTCATCATCATTCACAAGAAACCGGACCAGTACATTTGTATCGATTGCCTTCATTCGGAGTTCTCCCTGATTTTTTCTTTCACCAGAGCATTCATCCGCTCAATAGAAACTGTTTCCCTTCCTTCTTTGTGCAGAATCCCGAAAACATCATCAACCTTCTTTGTTATCGGCCTGACAATTACATCACCATCACCTGTAATGATGAAATCGACTTTGTCACCCGCATGTAAATGCAGAGAATCTCTTACGACTTTGGGAATCGTTATCTGCCCCTTGCTTGTCAGCGTTGCTATAGCCATCTTATAACTTCCTTACATATTTCAGTATTCCTTACTTAAGTGTAAGGATATATAAGACATTTGTCAAGTACCAACCTGCGGTCAAGCATAAACTTCAGGTTTCAAGTTCTAAGGCTTGTTTCATGCCTGTTTGTGTGATGCCCCATTCTTCGTTGAATGTCGAATCTCAAGAATCTCGGACGTTTCCACAGATTCTTCAACATAAAGACTTTCCAGCCTCTTTTCTTCTGAAGACCACTACAGTAAGCCTGGTTTTCAAGATGTACAGCTATTTTTGTTTCGGGCATGCCAGCTCAGTCTCTCCTTCGACTCTGCCATTTACATTTAATCTCATATCCGGGTTCGGATGGAGTAACCAGGGAATCAAGGAGCGATCGGAGCAGCCTCACTGATATCCTGAACGGTCAGGTAATAGTATTAAGAGCATCAAAAAGCGTAGTGACTGTAATCTTTTCTTCCACCGGGTAGCTTTCTCTCACAGGCGCTACTATCCATAAATGCTCAAGCTCAAGATTTTCCCATGCAATACGCATCGACTTCGTAATTCTGGGCGCTTCACTCATCTTGAATTCAAATCCGTACTTTTTCCCTTTTTTGAGAACGAGCAGGTCCAGTTCCGCTCCGTGTGCCGTTCTCCAGAAGTAGCAGTGTCTCGCACCGAACTTACTGATAAGCTGCTCCAGTGCAAAACCTTCCCAGGAAGATCCTGCAGCGGCATTTCCCAGCAGATTGTAAAAGGAATCTATCTGAAGGAGATAATGAAGAATTCCGGTATCTCTGATATAGATCTTGGGAGATTTTACCAAACGCTTTCTTGTATTTGTAAAATATGGACGCAGCCTTCGAATGATAAATGCGCCATCAAGTATGTCAGAATACTTCTGGACGGTTTTATGAGTAATTCCCATTGAGCCCGCAATAGACGAATAATTCGTAAGCTGCCCGTGACATGATGCAATCATTGATAACAGACGTCTTACGTGGAACACCGATTCAGGGTAGCCTATACCGGGAAGGTCTCTCTCAATGAAGGTTCTTATGAAGGCTTCTAGCCATGTCAGCGCAGACTCATCATCATGGCTCAGATATGCTCTTGGGAACCCACCTCTGAACCATAGTTTGTTTATTTCACCGGCTCCCACCTCCAGGAGATTAAACCCCGACAAATCGACAAATGCGGTACGTCCGGCCAGAGTCTCAGAAACTCCTTTTACTATTCCGGGAGAAGCGCTTCCAAGTACAAGAAACCTTGCTTTTATATCTGAATCATCAACAACAGCACGGAGCACATTGAATAATTCAGGCATTTCCTGAATTTCATCAATTACAACAAGACCCTCCAGGGAAGCAAGAAATGACTCCGGATTAGACAGACGAAGCCTGTCGCTTCTCCTGCCGGTATCAAGATAGGTGCCGCCTGTTTTCCTGTAAATTTGAGTAGCAAGAGTTGTCTTCCCTGATTGTCGAGGACCGATAAGTGTGGTAATTGGAAAGTTTTCAAGGCATGCAGTTATCTTATTTTCATAATCAATTCTTGGAATCATGAACGTAATATACCGTGCATATTGGTATTGTCAATACTATATTGCACGGTTAATTATCGTCAATCTTTGCATGAAAGTACAGCAGTATTTCTGACCAGCACCGCCTTCAGGAGGTGGTCAGTTCCTGGTTCCCCGCCGATCTGATTCTCGAGCTCGACTCTGAGAGTCTCAATTCCCAGCCATAGAAACATAACTCCGGAATTGGTGGTATATTTGCACCGGATTATGCAACATTCTTAACCGATGTTGATATGCGATGAAACCCCGGGGAATTGAGCTATAGGCACAGACAAAAGAAGAGATGATCCATTGAAAGGGAGTTTCGATTGGCCAGAAAATTGAGAGTCGATAATCTTTTCACTCCGTGCCCGGAAGCTATCGGAGATGAATTATACCCAAATGGTATTTTCGTGTTTAACATCACCAGGATGCTTGAACATATTCACGGCCATCCCGAAGAATATCCTCTCGAAAACATTGCTGTAAATGAGTTCTGTAAAGAATTCTCATCAATAAATGAGACTCACATGGATTCGGTGGAGATTTCGGAACCGGTAATACTGGCAGAAATATCTCCCGGGCGATACAATCTGATCGATGGAAACCATCGAATGGAAAAAGCTCGCAGGATTGGAATGGAAAGCATTATGGCGTACAGGCTGAATGCGGAGCAGCACATGAGATTCTTAACCAGTAGAAAATCTTATGAAGCTTACATTGAGTACTGGAACGGCAAACTGGAATGATTCAATCGCTATAACATTAACACGACAAAGGAAGAACATCATTCAGGTCTGAGCCAGGATGAAACCGCATACGTTCAGCAGTTGCTCTGAACAAACCTTCTCGATCTGCTTTACTGAGAGTTGCGACACTATTCATGGTCAGTCCTCATAAGTTTCTGGGCAATATCCAGTATCCAATCAGTCCCGAACCGGACATCCCGTAGTAAGTCGGTCTTTTCCTGATCAGTTAGCTTGTAATGCAGATGTTTAATAACCTTCCCGTCAACTTTCTCTTTTCCAAGGAAACGTAATGCCTGAGCTATAATCCTGGATGAGTAGTGTTCCATATGCAGATCCTTTGGACTTGCATGGCGAAAGATGATTGTCTGGTTACCGATACTGAACTGCCGGGTAGGTCCATTGGAAAGATAGACAATCTTCACTGGTACCTGCAGGGACAGATTGAGCATGTTTGCTGCCATGGCTCCATCCGGTGCAATTACCCAGCGGTGCTTTCGAGCGATTGCCTGTGCTGCCTGATCCAGAATAGGTGGCAATTCCTCACCGAGCAGGTCGCTTCTTTCAGGGTAGTCATATAATCCCCTTCCTACGCGACGGATCATGCCTTCCTTTTCCAGACGACATAGAATAACGCCGATTGAACCACTTGGCGCAATGTCCCGCAGATCCTTCCGCGAAAAGACCCAGCCAGACCCTCTTTCCCTGATTCTGGATTCAATGCTCTTCCGCAGGTTATCCATAACTACCTCCCACTGTTACAAAAATATACCCTATTTTTGTAACACATGTCCAGTGTCATACCTGGAAGATAGAGAGCACTTTCTCAACAAGCACTGCACGCAATCTTCTATCCTTGACGTTATTACCAGGATCACCATGCAGATTCTCACTCAGCCCATCGATATAAATAGCAACCTTTGCATCAGTGTATGCATAATCCGCAACGGTATAAGAACTACCACCAAGATTAATTTTGTATTGATCCGAATCCTCACTGGCTGGCAGCGACCAACTTGCATATGCTCTATTCTCAGGAGGATGAACTTGAACAAAGCAGAACTTCTCAAACGCTTCTCGAACGTCACTGTCTGGAAAAAGGCTGACAAACGCGCCCCCCATAAGCCCCTTCTCATTCTTTTTATGCTGGGCAGACTCCAGCGTGGGGAGACTGGACCTGTATCCTTTGATGAGATGGAGACTGGTGTAAGCAACCTGCTGGACGAGTTCGGCCCACCCAGAAAAACCCAACCCATTTACCCCTTCTGGTATCTCCAGAATGATGGCCTATGGCAGCTCACGAACATCGAAACATCGGATGACGCTACTCTCGGACCATGTCCCACAAAAACATTTATGAGGAGCAGAGACGTTCGCGGACGATTCCCTCAAGAAATCGAGCATCAACTATCCTCCGATCAGGAACTCCTGAAGCAGATCGCACTGAGAATACTCGAGAAGAACTTCCCTGGCACTCTCCATTCAGACATCTTACAAGCTGCAGGGTTGAACATAGAATCTTCTGTAAACTCAGCTGAACAACAGCCCGAAAGCCGAAGAAATCGTGATCCCCGATTCAGAGAGAGGGTTCTGAGAGCTTACGAGTACAGGTGTGTTGTCTGCGGTTTCGATGTACGATTGGGGAACACCCCGGTCGGGTTAGAAGCTGCTCATATAAAATGGCACCAGGCCGGTGGTCCTGATGAGGAGTGCAACGGCCTTGCCCTATGCTCACTCCACCACAAACTCTTCGATAGAGGTGTCTTCTCGATCAATCCAGAGAGAAAACTGATTGTCTCAGAGAGCGCTCATGGTAACGAAGGCTTCGATGAATGGCTCATGCGTTTCCATGGGACCGTGATCCAGCCCCCGCAGCGCAGTTCCTACACCCCACTCGATGACTTTACCGAGTGGCACATCAGTGAGGTCTTTAAGGGAAACCCTCGAGAACTAGTAATCCGATAAAGAATGTAAGTGGTCTCCCTTGAGCAAAACCGAATTATTCTGGACGAGAACATCTGGGAACATACTGAAGGTTGCTGATGCACAAAGGATATGAAAGAAATGCTCACTAAGTGAAATCAAATGAGAGTTGATCTTCTTCAGTTAAATGAGGTGGATAGAACACACCAACGATTATGAATGGATTAGGCAATCTCCTCACATGATGCATGTAATGTGATCCGACGAACAAATACAGATCTCTCTTCAGCGCCAGGTCGTTGAAGAATTTTTTCTTCACATCCAGCAAAGCTTCATTCTCATCACCGCCGCTTCGCTTTAAGCATTTCCAGTACAGGGCTCCGACTTCCCAGTCGGTTATGGATATCCTGTGAGGATTGCTGTCTCCTTCAGTCAGAAAAACGTAATAGAAGTTGTATGGAACCTTTTGGACTATCTTGCTTTCATCCAGATCATAGAAAAAATCCTTCTGAAGCCATTTGCTTTTCCATTTCTCGGACCAATCCCGATCTGTTTTTTCCCAGGTGAAATCCAACACTTCAGTTGGTTTTACCACTGCAAGTGAAACATTCTTATCACCGTGTGCGTCCTTTTGAAGCTTTGCGAATGAATGGTATACATTTCCCAGTACCAGTTCACGTCTTGTTCTCCATCCGTCTTTTGTATCAACCTTCTCGAGAATCTCATGGTCACTTTCAGGTACATAGGATTCAGGTCTTTTATCGGACTTGTTCTTCTTCAGGTCCAGCCGAATCCAATGGTATTTCTCGAACTGATTATATCCTTCCATTCGAAAGGGGACCGGATGAATTCTTATCCATCTTCCATTCTGCATAACTCCAGCAGTGCATACATTCTCACCATGTGAAGTATAGGGTTGAGGATAAGTTTTTACGGTGATTAACACTTGGGCACCGGGAATTCTTTCAGCATGGGTAAAAAACATATCTATAAATGAATGAGCTTCAAGCTTGCTGTGGTTATCTCAGAGATCCTCTCTAAAACCTTTGATCTGTGACAAAGAGTCGGATCAGCTTCGAAGCAGGTCAGAGCGACCCTTTTATCTGATGATATTCGATCAATGATTTCTCCCAGTGAGATCTTCTCCTTATCAAGCACTTCGTTCTCGTACCAGATAAAAAGAGCATTGTAATCGGCTCTTGTCTTCAGTGATCGTCTACGTGCGCTTTCAATTCCAAGTGCGGGAAGGTGTATGTAATCAATACCCTCCAACGCCAGCAGCTCTCTCATCCGTGTTTTGGAGAATCCATACTTTCGGGAAACAGGATTCCGTCTGACATCCACCACGACCTTGACCATGTTCTCCTCAAGAACCTGTACATACTCCGCTATATCTTTTCCTTCATAGCCAATTGTAAAGAGAATCATGTCAGATTTCTCAGTCATTCTTTTCCCTTCATCCGATCACTTTCTCGGTATTATTCTTAATCATCCTGCGCTTCATATCAAACATATAGGAATACAGCGTTCAGAACCATATGAAGACATCATCGCTGCATTGACATTATGGCTGCTTCTAGCTCACTTCATAGCTCTTTATAAGTAATGGTTTTGCCTTCTCCAAATCATCAATATTCTTCAGAGTCAATTCAACCTCTCCAGTACCGAAGTGACCGATCGTCCGCACATCTCGAGAGAATCCCTTTTCGAGTTTGATCGATGTTGGATCGATTTTCACAAAGATGAGCAGCTTCATGGCGGATGGATGGACTTCGATACATGCATAATTCCGTATCCGCTTGAATGCGAAATAGAACTTCAGTTCTTTCATCTGAACGTCATCACCGAGTGCGAGAAGAAATGCTTTCGCATCTTCATAGAGATCTGTCAGATCATCTGATGCCTTTTCTAACAACTCACCCACAGTTGTATACTTTACAGTTGCCTTTCCTTGCACTGTATTTCCAGTATTAGAAGTTGTAACAGCATTCACGAGTTCCAGGAGTAAAAGATCGTCACCGTATCGTTTGTATCTAAACAGCTCGATATTTCTGTTTATCTGTTGCACGGCATGCTCGTCGTACTTTGTGAAATCCCCGGCTATACATAGTAGTCTGGGGCTCGACCATTCTATTGACGATGCGATGTCATTACCAAGCTTTTCAATTACTAGCAATTTGAATTCGGCTTTGTGATCAAGCAACCAATCCAGGTAGAAGAGTCCCTGATTGATAACATTCTCATTCACAGCACGCTTGTACTCGATGATTACAGGACATCCGTTCTCATCAAGTCCCAGCGAATCTATCCGGCCTCGATGAGATTTGCCGGTGCTGTACTCAGAAGCGAGGAACTGGATACCCAGGAAATCATCAAGGTGAGTCTCTATCATGTTCTGTAATGATTTCTCAACCGAGACAGATTTACCTTCGAGTTCTTTCACTTCCTTCTTGCTTATCCTGAACAGCTTGATATCAGACATACATCTCTCCCTTGTTCACTCTTTCAACCAAAAATAAATATGTGTTATTCAATTGCAGTTCTGATAGTCTCCAGGAAAGCATTGAACTGCTCAGTATCTTTCAAACCCTGAGCGGAGATCACCAAAGGCTTCCACCCTTTCTCAACAAGCACTGCGCGCAGCCTTCTATCTTTGACCTTATTACCAGGGTCACCATGCAGATTCTTTCTTTGCCCATCGATATAAATAGCAACCTTCGCATCTGTGTAAGCGTAATCCGCAACGGTATAAGAACTACCACCAAGATCTATTTTGTATTGGTACGAATCAGGAGGCGGGAAACCAATCTCAACAAGCAATGCAAGGAATTTCTCCTCTGCGCTGCTCTCCTGCCCGGTAAGATGAGATGCGGATGCTATACTTAAACATTGAGTAGCTGATTTCAGATAATTGAAAGCTTTTCGTGTTCAACGGCATTGACAATACTATATCATATGATATGATATTTGATATATGATCTACAATTACGAAAGACTTGGCGAGTTGAAAGGGAATAAGTTGAATGAAGGCAACATTATCCCAGATCAGAGAGTTCCTGTGTGTTTTTAAAAATGCTGGAGAAAAAGAACGAATCAGGTTTGTCGGAAGAGAAAAGAACTGGGACTATCTGGCGGATACATTAATCACTGCATCAATGAGGGAGGAAGCTCTATTCTCTTTGTCTGTTCTCGACTATGTTGAAGGTCCTTTGCCGGACAAAGACAAGACAGGGGAACTATGGGTATTCGGCGCCAAAGTCTATGGACAGGAAATCTACACAAAACTCAAAGTTATAATTAAAATGAGAGGATCTTTGCTAAATGCTTATCTTTTCATCGTCCTGAGCATCCGTTGCGATATCCTTTAAAAAGTGAGAGGAAATAATGAAGGATTTTTGCCCAAAATGCGAGGAAATGACTGAAGTTGAATCTGTAAGAACGAGAGAAGAGGTACTAGTCAGGGGAGAAACTTTTTCTGTTTACTGCGAGTATTATTTGTGTACTGCATGCGATTCCGAGTTTGAGAAATCAGGCTCCGGAATAGATCCTTTAGCAGAAGCATACAAAAAGTATCAAATGAAACATGACATGATAACATCTGAAAAGATGATCAAATTCAGGAAGAACTACGATTTCACACAAAAGGAGCTTTCTGAATTGCTCGGTTGGGGTGGGGCAACTCTCAGCCGATACGAGAATGGCGCCCTACAGGATGACGCTCACGACAAAGCACTTCATCTTGCAATGGAACCGGAGGGTCTTCGAACACTTATACAAAATGACAGGAAAGCACTTACCGAAGAAAAAAGAAAGAGAATTCTGGATATAATTGACTTCAACAGGAACACCAGGACTTCATTGCTGGACTATCTGAAGGCTATCACCAATTATGATCCCGGAATTCTCAGTGGTTTCAGAAAAATGGATATCAGAAAACTATTCGGTACAATTGAGTTTCTTTGTAAAGGCAATGATGGAATCCCCAAGACCAAATTGAATAAACTACTATTCTATGCTGACTTCAAGCATTTTAAGGAAAATGGTGTGTCTATTACGGGAGCAAGATACGCACGACTTCCCTATGGTCCTGTACTTAATGACTACGAGCATTTCTTCGCAACACTAATCCATGAGGAAGGACTGATAGCAGTTGAGGAACGCTCTTTTTCTGATGGAGCAAATGGAGAGTACTATTCCACAAGTAATGCACCTGACATTGAACTTCTGTCAGACAGTGAGTTGAATACTCTTCTGGGAATCAAAAAATATTTCCGTAATATAAGTGCAACAAGAATTTCTGAATTATCCCATAATGAGCCTGCATTCATCAATACCGAAAACTCGAACCTGATTTCGTACGAATATGCGGAACTACTGAGTATATAAAGAAATACAACTTCAGTTGCACAATAAAGAAAGGATCCTTCTACTCCAGAATCCATTCGCTCATTCTGCCGTGCCCTGTTACCAGCACCTGCTTCCTTGCCCGGGTAACGGCAACGTAAAGTAAAGCTCGCTCAGACTTTTCCTGCTCTTTTAGAGTAACTGTATCGCTTCCTGACATAGCCGCTGGAAGAGGTACTACACTATCATTGACACCAGCAACGATCATTGTATCGAACTCCAACCCCTTCACCCTGTGCATTGTTGCCAGCCGAACTCCTGGAATACTTCTGTCCTTCCAATGCAGGCTGATAGTAATGTCACAATATTGACTTGCAACAGCAATGTTGACTTGCAACTTCAATCTGATTTAACTATCTTCAGTTCATGGAATTCAAAAGAGTAGAAAAGCGTAAAGGACAGAGATCCAGTTTACCTGGCTGGGAGTCGCACGATGCTGTTGTGGAAGTGAAGCTAAAACTAAAATCCTATCGAGACATTAGAGCCACAATCTTGCAGCTGGCGTACTGGGCGAAGGAGAATAGATCCAAGCAGGTTTACTTGCTTCTTATCGAACCGGGAATCACCAGAAACAGGTTGATAGAAGAATGGGCGAGAGCCATGCTGGTATTCCGGACCAGCATTGCTGACCGAATGTGGATTGGAACTTATAGGGATGACAAGCTCTCGTGGTTATCGAGAGAACTACCTGAGGAAATCAAGGAACAGCTCAATCAAATCTGCCTGGAGGAAGCACCCCCAAATGTATCTCTTCTGCCCAGACCGGATTACTCTGGAGAAATTCTCAAGCTTCTGATCTACCACTGGATTCTGACTTCCGGCCAGACATCAAGATGGATCAGACAATTTACCCAGACGATTCAATATCCTGAAGGTCTGATAAGCGATACACTGACATCCGCTTTCCTGGCTGATGCTGTGGGTTGCACGTACCGTCCTGTCTCCAATGCGCTGGTTAACATCGGAAGTGCTCTTCTCAGACATTCCGATCAGAGTATGAAACTGAATTACTTTCCAAGATACGCCTGGGAAAAACTCCTTGTTCTATCAGACAAATCACGCATGACCATGAGATTCGTGGACAACTCAGGCCAGCGCAGATCACCTGAATCCCTTCTAAAACGACTGAGAAGCTTGAAAAGGCAAGACATTGGCGCAGGTGGTGTATTTGGTGCTCGATACATTTACCCGGACATTGACCTTTTGGGAACACCTCGACTTGATCTGACACTGCATTGTCCAGGCAAGTTGGCTGATATCAGCTTTATCAGGCAATTGGATCCAGCATTGAAGAAGCAGGAATCCAAGAATATATCTGCCTCATTGGTCATTCATTTCCTCCGTCGAGATAAGTCCTATTTCAAGATAGATAAAGATGGATCTGTCTGGGCGGACCCGGTGGAGTGCCTTCTTGACCTCCAGGAAGCACGGTTGGAAAGCCAGGCCCTGGAGTTTCGAAACGCGATAGTACCGGAAGAAGAACAGAGATGAACGAAATCAAGGATGTAGTGAGATCTGTTAATCCCAAGGTTACTTTGATTGACATTGCGGGAGAACGCTTACTGGTGGATGCGATTGAACCTTTGGAGAGGTGATCAGAATCGACACATTCGACCTTTCAGACGAAGCAAGAATCATCTTCGAAAAAGCTCGGGAAGTATTGAACCGGATCAGGCTGCATATCGGCTGCATGGCGAAGGAATTCCAGAATGAGGATGCATATCTCCGGGCTGTTATTCTCTACCTGAATTGTATTCACGTAACTCCGGCAGGCTTGGAAGAGATTTACGAAGAGGAGGTAAAACTGGAAACAGGGCTTCTTGAGAAGCTTATTCGGTATGTGAAAGAGAATGTGCTAAGTATCCCATCCGAAGAACGCGCATTTGCGGATAGAAGTGACTACGGGCTTGATCCGATTCCTGTTTCTGCCATCAATTCGCCTGGTAATCAGAATAGGGAAATCCCCGGACTGATCAAAGTGTTCTCCGATTATTTCTTTCTTGAACATCTGAACAAGCAGTTTCTGAAGCTTTCATCAATCGTTATTGAACGATTCGAGGAAATTGAACCGGTTCCCGACGCAAGGCTTGCTGCTGCTTCCATTCTCAGGATGATTACAGAGATGGATGAATACACTGATTCCGTTATAGATTTCGTGCCAACTTCAGATGCTATCAGTCTCGCGTTTGAAATAGATATTGAAGCAATTGACGATCTTGTCCGGATTTTCAAAGATACTCTCTTGACAGAAGAGGATACCAAAGAGCTGGTGGATATGTTCCCTGATATAACACTCCCCCCAAACAAAGATGGAGAGCACATCATTGCAATCGATTTCGTAACAGGTAAAGAAGCAGAGGAACTTGAGAGGCTGATGACCGAAAACCGTAACAGAAGAAACAAATCCCGGAAGAAAAGAAAAAAGAAACCACCAGAGAATCAGCTGTCTCTTTTCGATTAGCAGGCGATCCAATCAAGCTACTGCGGAGGAAATAGCAATAACAGGCAAATCAGACCATAGCACTGATAATCCTTCCGAATCTTCAATCAAAGATCAGATCAACAGTGAGAAAAGAAGAATCAAATCCCTGGAAAAAGAACTGGAGAGAAGCAGGAAGAGATTGGACTCTCTATGCGGAAGTCTTACATCAGTATCTCCTGAAAAGGCTTCGGACGAATTATCACATGCTGGAACGCTTCTTTCAGTTGATGAAAAGATATCACTGTTCCGGAGCCTTTTTCGAGGAAGGAAGGATGTCTATCCAAAACGCTGGGTGAGTTCACGAACAGGCCGCTCCGGATATTCCCCTGTCTGTGGAAACGAGTGGAATCCCGCTGTATGCGGGAAAACTCTCAATAGAACACAGGGAAGCAATGCTTCCCCCTCCAGTTTGGCCTTTGACTAGACATTCGTCGATTTCATTCCATTAATAATTCAG
>CBDVBK010000068.1:0-16141 GCA_965372215.1 uncultured bacterium
CTATAACTGAGTGTCAGGAAGGTCATCTATAGTAAAAATGTCATCCCGGATCGCGGTTAGGTTGATTCGTCCGTTTTTAATTCTCTTCAGAATATGTCAACTACAGGGGTATGTTATCAATCCGGAATGATCAGTTGCCGTTTCCGGATGCAATGGTAATCATCAGTAAAACCGTCATTATCACCGCTATTATGAGGGCTGCTTTTGCTTTCTTCGGAGAGGATTCGCGGTTCAGGAAGTAGATGAACCATCCGATGGGGAAGAAGAGAAAACAGAGGCATCCCATTCCGGTGGAGAGCTTGTCAGGAGGTTCCTGGTGGTGGTAGTGATGGATCTCCTTGACAGGAGTACTCTTATCTGGTTCACTATTCCAGCCGGGGTCGAATTCATGTCTGTGAAATGTTGACCTGCAGTACTGGCATACATAGGTCTCACCTTTGTAATCGCCGATCTGGGCGCCGCAGTTAGGGCATTTCATATTCTTTTCCCCTCCTTCTTCTCACTGAGGATTGTAATCTATCCGCAATATTCCGAAGTGTCCATCCATCACCGGGGGAAGTTACCTGGTATATGCACGTATTGTGAATTTGCGGGACTGAATAGTATCTTTCAGTATGTATTCAAAAGCAGGGCTGTTATTCAGTATCAGGATCAATTCCCTCAGAGGAGCAGCAGCTTCAGAGTGGGAGAATAACAAGCTCAAGCTTATTGCTGCCGGCATTACACTATCAATTCTGATACCTGGTATTTACTTACTGTTTCATTTTCTGTTTTCATATATCTACAGCCTTGAAAGTACTTTCTCCGGATTCGGGATTGCGCTTGCTCAGAGGCTTCTTGGAATGACTTTCATGTCGATTGGAATCTTTATCGGCATTTCATCTTTTATCAGTGGAGTTTCTGCCATGTTCAGATCGAGGGAGACTTCCCTGCTGCTTACCCTTCCTGTTCGGGACAGAATGGTTGCGTTTTTTCGAATGATTGAGAGCTGGTTCAATGCTGGATGGGCCACAATTCTGCTGGGGATTCCAATTTTAATCGCATTTAATATTTCACTTGAATACAACTTGTTCTCCTCCATCACAGCCCTTGCTCTGTTTCCATTCCTGCTGGTTGTATGGGTTTCATCCGGTACTGTTCTTCTTGGAGTATCAATTCGAATGAGCCAGAGTAGCGGCAAACTCTGGAGAGCGGCCTTAATCCTTGGATTAGTTGTTTCTGCGGGCATCTATCTTGTTCTGAGAAGTTCCAGACCCGAGGGTATGGTTGCCGAAGAAAAGACCGCGCTGGAAGCACTGCACAAATTCGTTGCTGATCTGCCTGTAGCAGGTGGAAGATTCTGGCCTCATATCCTTTTTGGAAACACTGTATCTTCGGTTAACAATGGAATCTGGGTGGAAGCTCTGCGGAATGCAGGCATCCTGATCCTTGAATCAGCTGTTGCAATGTTCCTGGCTTACATCATTATCTGTCCCGGTTTCAGAAAACGGTTCTCTTCCGTATCCACTTATTCCTCTCGCAGGAGAAGCAGTTCGCTGCTTCTGCGTTCCCGCAGCAGATTCAGTACAATGTTTCTGAAGGATATTCTTATCTTTCTGCGGGATCCTGTACAATGGAGTCAGCTTCTTCTACTGGCAGGACTGTTCCTGGTTTATGCATTCAACATAAACAGATTTCCCATGGACATAAGCAATCCTCTCTGGAGATCGGTTCTTGTTTTCCTGAATTTTTCTTTTTCATGTTTTGTGACTGCTACTATTCTTGTTAGATTTTCATTTCCTGCTATAAGTCTTGAAGGTGCCGGGCTCAGTTATATCCTGCAGCTTCCGGCAGGAAGAAAGATTCTGCTGAAATCGAAATTACTTGAGTCATTCCTTTTCATTACTCCTTTTATTATCGGAATCAGTATCTGGTCTACAATCGCAATCGGAGCCGGAACCGTGCTTGTGGTTTCTTCAACTGTTGCGCTGGGTTTTATGTGTATTGCTCTGGTCAGTATCAATACCTGCCTTGGTGCGGTGTTTCCCCGTTTTGACACAGGCAGCGCCGCAAGCATCGCAAGCGGCCACGGAGGGATAATCGCCGCATGCGCATCCATGGGTTATGTTCTGGTTGCGGTGTCTGTACTCGGCATGACAATTCGCCGGGCTCTTCCTGCCTTTGGATCTGATCAGGCGCTGTTGGGACCGATGACTGTTGCTCTGACTATTCTCTGCATCGCAACAGGTGCTGTAACGTTGATTTCTCTGAAAATCGGTTACCGCAGTCTTAAGAAAAGAGATTATTGATTGACTGAAATAGCGATTGATTACGGAAGAAAGAGAACCGGTTTCGCGATATGCCTTTCCGGTGTTGTCCTTCCCCAGGATCCTCTGACGGATACAACCTGGACGATGATCGTACAGAGGATAAGAACTCTGCAGAGCAGGTACGATTGCGGTACAGTGGTTCTTGGTCTTCCACTTACCTCTTCAGGAAAAGCAACTGAGCTATCCAGCGAGGTGGAGCAACTGGCTGAATATCTTGAACGCGAAGGGTTTGAAATAGAACTCATGAGGGAAACCGGCTCAACAAAAGAAGCAATAATGCAGAAAACAAATGGCAGCAGAGACGGGAAACGGGATTCTCTTGCTGCGGCAATTATACTCAAACGGTATCTGGGGCAAGCATGAAACGTGTTGCTGCTTTGGTTATCCTCGGTTTGATTATTCTGATTCTTACCGGTCTGATTCTCATGAAATGGTGCGGTAGTTCGTCTGACAACGGTAAAGATTGCGTTTTTACGGTCGAGAGAGGATGGGGAGTCAAACAGATTGCTGAAGCCCTGGCGGATTCAGGACTTATTCGATGTCCGGTCCATTTCCTCTGGAGATATGCGCAGGCGCATAATTCTCCATTACTGCAGGCGGGTGTTTATCATATCACGGACAGCATGTCTCCTGATTCAATTCTTAACATTCTGGCATCTGGAGATGTCATCCCCGTTGAAACAAACTGGGTTACACTTACCCCGGCTCTTACTCTGGAGCAATCCCTTGATATATTAACTGACAGTCTTGGTTTCAGCAGGACCCTGCTGGACAGCCTGTCACGGGATTCATCCTTTCTGTCATCATTGAACCTGCCTGCTCTTGAAGGATACCTTTTTCCGGAAACATACGAGTTTGCTGATTCTCTTCCGGCTGAGCAGATTCTCAGGAGGATAGTTGAAACAGGCATATCCAGATGGCCGGCAGACAGGGCAGAGCTTCTCGAAAGTTCAGGTCTCACTCTTCACGAGACAATCATCCTTGCTTCTATCGTCGAGAGGGAAGCAAAAGTTGACTCGGAAAGGGCGCTTATCTCCGGTGTATTCCTATCCAGAATGAGACGCGGCATGAAACTGGAAAGCTGCGCGACAGTGCAGTATGCCATAGGAGAGGTAAGGGAAGTGCTTCTGTACCAGGATCTTGAAATTGACAGTCCATACAATACATATCGCATTACAGGATTACCTCCGGGACCGATCTGTTCTCCCGGTGAGAGTTCGATATCAGCTGCTTTCAGCCCGGATATTACTTCAGGATACCTGTATTTTGTCAGTATGGAGGACGGTACCGGACGGCACCTCTTCGCGAACACTCACGCAGGACATCTCGCGAACATCAGATCGCTGCCTGACAGGTGATGGATTGACAGAACCGTTTGATTTTATTCTTATAATGCATGAAAATGCGCGATACACATTTATTTCAGAGAAAGGATAGAAGATGAGTGAAGAAAGAAGTTTGAGCTTTCTGGAAAAGGCAATCCGCCTGATTCCGGGGTATAAGGGATACAAGCGGAAAGAAGAACGCCGGGATAATGATCAGCTTTTCCGATCAGGGCTTACTGCCAAACTCGATCAGCTCAGAGTCAGAGTAAACGAGATACCCGCCAGTCTTAGAGGTCCCTCTGCTCTGTCGTCCGTGACCGATATTGACAGGGTTACTAAAAAGATTGAAAAAGTAACTGATGAGATCCGTTTTGCCTCCAGGGGATATCGGGGCTGGTTCGATATGCATAAAGTCCGTGAGGACGAGCTGGACAAGCTTTACTCCTTTGATGTCGGACTTGTGAAAAATATTGAAGAACTCGAAGAGGCAGTCAATGTACTTGAAGCTGCAGCAGCAGCCGGATCCGATATGAAGGAAGCTATCGGGAAACTGGTTGATATTCTGATTGAATTCAGCAACAAGATTGCTTCCAGAAGTGAACTTATGATCGATCTTGATAAAAACAAGCCGATTGATTAGATCGAAGAAAGGTTAGCAGACAAATGTTCAAAAAACTGGAGATTATCGAATATCTTGATGAAAGCGGCATAACAATTGTCCAAAGGATTCCGGAAAGTGGTTCAGGGGAGTTTCGCCTTGGCAGTCAGCTTGTGGTCAGAGAGAATCAGGATTGTGTCTTTTTTCGTGATGGAAAAGCCATGGATGTATTCGGTCCAGGAAGGCATACGATCACGACGGAGAATATTCCGCTTCTCACCGGCGTCGTCAGCACGCTTTTCGAGGGGAAGGATTCCCCATTCAGGTCTGAAGCGTACTTTGTAGCCAAGAAGACATTTACCAATATGAAGTGGGGAACTAAGGAACCCATCATATTCAGGGATAAAGAATTATCCATTGTTAGACTCAGAGCATTCGGCAGTTTTTCCATGAAGGTGGATCAGAGCCAGCTGTTCATCAATAAGCTCGTTGGCACCGAGGGAAGATACACAACGGATGAAATCGAGGGGTTCCTCAAGGGGATGATTATCTCACGTCTGAGCGATCTGCTTGGAGAGACGATTGAGAGCATTTTTGATCTTGCAGGTTTTTATGATGAAATAGGTACACTGGCCAAAGCCAGGCTTGGAGATGACTTCGGGAAATACGGAATACAGCTTGTTGATTTCTATGTTCAGGCTATTACACCTCCCGAGGAAGTACAGGAGAGAATCGATGAACGGAGCGCCATGGCTGCGATCGGAGATATGAACCAGTACATGCGTTTCAAGACAGCTACCGCAATGGGTGACGCAGCTTCGGGTGAAGGCGGAGGCGGAGCCGCAGGAGCAGGTGTAGGAATGGGTGCCGGGCTCGGCATGGGAATGACAATGGCGAATATGATGGGTAAGACCATGGGAATGGGTGGTGACCAGGGCAATGGAGCTGCTGCGGGAGGTGCCGCGCTGGTGTCCTGTCCATCCTGCGGAAAGAATGTGCCTGCCGGGAAGTTCTGTCCGGAATGTGGAAAACCGATGGGTGTTACATGTCCGAGCTGCAGTAAGATAATTCCGCCTGGATCCAAATTCTGTCCTGAGTGCGGAAAAGAAATCGATAGCGGAAAAAAATGTATGAAATGCAATGCAGACATACCTTCCGATTCACAGTTCTGCCCTGAGTGCGGAGAGAAGCAGGAATAAATGCCGGGTACTTTACACGAACTGCTTGAGAATACGGCAGCGAGATTACCCGACAGAGTCGCCATTGAGGATGACAGACGGAAACTGACTTATTCCGATTGGCTGCGGGTATCCTCTAACATCGCCTGTCTTCTTCAGAGAGCCGGCGCAAAGCCTGGATATGTGATTGGTGTCGTATCAGATCGATCAGCCCTGCTTCCATGCGCTTTTGTCGCAGTATCGATGATCGGAGCAAGATTCGTTTCTCTTAATCCCGGTTGGCCGGTCCAGGAGAGAGAGAGAGTATTCGGGAGATGGTCAGACCGGCTCGTACTGACTGGAATTGAGAATACTGTTGACGAATTTCCCGATGAGAACATCCTCTTTATTGGTGAAGGTGTATTTGAAGATCATGAAACACCATCCTCTCTTCCTGATGTTGATGAGGATGAGGAGTTTTATCTAAATGTGACTTCTGCCTCCACAGGTCAGGCGAAAATAGCACCGACTACTCACCGTCAGCTGCTGGCGAATACGAAGGGTGTCTGCAGAACTCTAGGGCTTGATCAGGATGATATTCATCTGTCATTGTTCGGTGTATTCGGCCATCCCCATGAGCTTTTCATGAGGGGTATTTATCTCGGAGGAAAAACGGTACTGACTGAACGAAGATACCCCCGGGATCTGCTTAATGTGATAGCCGGGAGTCATGTAACCGCTATTATGGCTCTTCCTACACAGCTTGGAAGCCTGTCCCGTCTCTGGAGAAGAACTGATGCGGATCTCTCCAGAGTCAGAATTGCTGAAGCCGGAGGGATGTATGTTTCTGACGAGTTCAGCAGTATTTTTACAGAGCGGACAGGCATTGACCTGATTCCTGTCTGGGGAAGTACGGAGACGGCCGGAGTAGTGCTTACCGGTCAATCTGATTCATCCGGATTCACTTCTGTGGTTGATGGATATACTGTTGAACTTCGCGATATCAAAGGTGAAACTCTTAAGGAAGATGGCAAAGGTGAGTTATGGATTTCAGGTTCCGGAGTGGTTTCACGTTATATGGGAGATCGATCTCAGACCGAGGAGAATTTCGTAAATGGATGGTACCGTACCGGTGATATGTTCAGAAAAGAAGATGATCACCTGATCTTCCTTGGACGACGTGGAGGAATGATTAAAGCAGCAGGGCTGAAAGTGTACCCTCTCGAGGTTGAGCTTGCAATACTGAAACACCCCGGAATCGTAGATGTTTGTGTAGTCGGAAGGGATCATCCCATTCGCGGTGAGATGCCTGCCGCTTACATTGTAACTCGACCGGGTATTGAACTGAACGTTGCCGGTATGAGAAATTATCTTCGGGAATTCCTTGATGAGCACAAAATACCGAGGCTCATAAATTTCGTGTACGGACTGCCCAGGACGATCAGCGGAAAAATAGATAGAAAATCAGTTGAAACCAGAGAGATAGTTCCTGATTATCGCAGCGAGCTTCTTCGATCTGATGTTGAACTTGTTCGTCTTATCAATAACAGGGCTGAACTGATGGCAGAAATTGGAGGAGGTTTTGATCCGACCTGGGTGGATGATCAGGAGGACAACGCCGTGGGTCATAACCCCGGTCCGATTGCTGACAGTTCGATGAGAGAAATCATTCGATTCATTATCAGTAAACTTGGAAAGGGGTAATTTTGGACATCAGATCCGTAACCGTAGGAGATGTCCATATAGGCGCAGGAAACCCCATCCTGATCGCCGGACCATGTTCCGTTGAAAATGCAGAGATGCTCAGAGAAGTTGCCAGAGCCGTGGTTGAAGCGGGTGCATCAATATTAAGAGGTGGTTCTTTTAAACCGAGGACTTCTCCATATTCCTTTCAGGGACTTGGTCTGGAAGGTCTTAAACTTCTCCATTCAGTTCGAAAAGAATTCAACATACCGGTTGTTACTGAAGTAATGGCAATTCATCAGATTGAACTCGCTATGGAACATGCGGATATGCTTCAGGTTGGCGCAAGAAACATGCATAATTTCTCTTTATTGTCCGCGCTGGGTAAAACTGATATGCCGATACTCCTGAAAAGGGGATTCATGGCTACGATCGAGGAATGGCTTATGGCTGCTGAATATCTGGTAAAAGAAGGGAATGACAGAATTGTGCTCTGTGAACGTGGGATTCGGACTTTCGAAACATGGACAAGAAACACTCTGGATATTTCCGCTGTTCCTCTTGCCCGAATGCTGGGAGGGTATCCTGTCATCGTTGACCCCTGTCATGCATCAGGAAGGAGAGATTTGCTTGAACCGCTATCTCTCGCGGGTTTGGCAGCGGGAGCGGACGGTATCATGCTGGAAGTGCATCCCGATCCGGACAAAGCTCTGTCAGATGGAGGACAGTCACTCTCGATACCGGAATTTAAGAAACTGGCCTTGAAACTGCTGAAGAAAAGTGAATAGAAATAAGTCAGTACATGAACAAATAGGAGGTAAGTAATGCATATAGGCATACTTACAGGTGGCGGAGATGCTCCGGGACTTAACGCGGTCATTAGAGGTATAACAGTCAGGGGAAGAAGTAAGGGACACAGGATAACCGGATTTCTCAGAGGTTGGAAGGGTGTGATAGAGAACACTTCAGTAGAACTTAACCTTGATGATGTTCGCGATATTCATATGCAGGGTGGAACTGTTCTTCTGTCTTCTCGAACGAACCCCGTCAGAGTCGAGAATGGATTTGAAGGGATCAACTCAACGTACAGGAATAAGAATCTCGACTGCCTGATTGCAATAGGCGGGGAGGATACTCTTGGTGTTGCCAGCCAGTTGAACAAACAGGGTCTTGCTGTGATCGGCATTCCAAAAACAATTGATAACGATCTCAGCGCAACGGATTTCACCTTTGGTTTTGATACGGCTATCAATAACGTCATGAAGACCCTGGATATGCTTCATACAACAGCGAAGAGTCACGAGAGGGTTATTGTTGTTGAAATAATGGGACGTCATGCCGGATGGATGGCGCTGTATGGAGGTATGGCAGGTGGTGCTCATGTAATCCTTCTTCCGGAAGTGGAATTCGATACTGATGAAGTCTGTGATCTTCTGGTAAAGAGATTTGATGAAGGTTTAAGGTATGCTATTGTCGCGATTGCTGAAGGCGCTATAGATCCTCAGCTGCAGCGGCATGTGATGCATTCCGCTGCAAAAGACGCATTCGGACATGTTCAGCTTGGAACCGGTATCGGTGTTGGTGAAGTCCTCAAGAATGAAATTGCCGATAGAACTGATCTTGAAACAAGACATGTAGTTCTTGGACATATTCAAAGAGGCGGCTGCCCATCCGCTTTTGACCGTGTGCTCGGAACCAGACTGGGAGTGAAAGCGATTGAGATGGCCGAGAAGGGGCAGTTCGGAAAAATGACAGCACTGCGTGGAACGGAAATTAAAGCAGTTAACCTGGAGGATGCAGTCGGAACACTGAAAACTGTACCTCTCGAACAGTATGAGACAGCGAAACTATTCTTCGGATAATCTGGAGGTTACTAACATGGCAGTGAAAGTGGCGATCAACGGTTTCGGGAGAATTGGCAGACTCGTTTACAGGCGTTCAATGATGAATTCAGATATTGATATTGTGGCTGTGAATGATCTGACGGACCCGAATACTCTTGCTCATCTCCTTAAGTACGATTCGGTACACGGGCGCTTTCCAGGTGACGTCTCAGTCCGCGGTGATTCGATAGAAGCAGGTGGAGACGCTTTTCTGGTGTTATCACAGCCTGATCCCGCGCAGCTTCCATGGAAAGAGCTGGGCGTGGATATCGTTATTGAGTCAACCGGTTTTTTCAGAACAAGAGAAAAAGCCTCCCTGCACTTCGAAGCTGGAGCGAAAAAAGTGCTTTTGAGTGCTCCGGCTAAAGGTGAGAACGGCGCCGATCTGACTGTTGTATATGGTGTTAATCACTTACTTTACAGCCCCGACAGAGATAATATCATCTCCACCGCCAGCTGCACCACAAACTGCCTTGCTCCGATTGCAAAGATTCTCAATGATACATTTGGTATTGCCCGTGGTATCATGACTACAATCCATGCCTACACGAATGATCAGAAAATACTCGACCTGCCACACTCGGATTTAAGAAGAGCGAGGGCTGCAGCAGTGAATATCATACCCACTACTACAGGCGCGGCAGCAGCTGTCGGACTTGTAATTCCAGAGCTTAAGGGCAAACTGGATGGAATGGCTGTCAGAGTCCCTGTCGCTGACGGCTCACTTGTTGATCTTGTCTGTGAGCTGAAAAGCGATGCTTCAGTGGAATCTGTGAACAGAGCCATGAAGGACGCCGCTGACGGGACTCTTCAGGGTGTACTGCAATACTCGGAGGAACCGCTCGTGTCCAGCGATATAGTTGGAAATTCGTACAGTTCCATTTTTGATTCTCCTGTAACAAAGACCATGGGTCCGAGAATGGTCAAAGTCCTGTCCTGGTATGACAATGAATACGGATATGCGTGTCGAATGGTCGATTTCGCATGTTATATGGCAGAGGTCGGGTTGTGAAATACCCGTTACTTCAAGATGCGGAGCTTGCCGGCAGGAAAGTTTTTCTCAGAGTAGATATGAATGTCCCGATTGAGGACGGAAGAATTGCTGACGATTCAAGGATAAAAGCTGCTATTCCAACAATCAGGTACATTCTCGATAAGGGTGCTTCGCTTGTTATAGCGAGTCATCTGGGAAGACCCGGCGGAAAGAGAAATAATGAATTCAGTCTTGCTCCGGTAGCTTACAGGCTGGAGGAGCTTCTTGGACGAAAAGTTCTTTTCGTGCATGATTGTATCGGAGCCAGGGTTGGCACCATGGTAGCATCACTTAGACCCGGTGACGTGCTTCTCCTTGAGAATCTGAGATTTCATCCTGAAGAAAAGAATGGAGATCCTGATTTCGCCAGAAAGCTGGCATACTGCATAGATATCTATGTGAACGATGCCTTCGGGACCTGCCACAGAAAACATGCTTCTTTGAAAGGGCTTCCTGAGGTTTTAGGCGGAGGGTATGCAGGGCTTCTTGTTCAGAAAGAACTTCAAGTCTTTGACGAAATGCTTTCTTCACCGGCTAGACCATTTACTCTCTTGCTCGGAGGAGCAAAGGTTTCGGATAAAATACCTGTAATCGAAAATCTTCTTCCACGTCTGGATCACATTCTGATAGGTGGAGGAATGGCTTTTACATTCATGAAGACCATGGGAATGAATGTTGGCCGAAGTCTTCTGGAACTGGACCGTCTGGGAGCTGCGGAGAAGATATTGAAAGAAGCGGATAAGGCAGGAGTTGATATCTTTCTCCCCCTGGACATAGTCATAGCTCCCTCTTCGGGAAGTCCGGAGAAGGCAAGAACTGTAGCAGCTGATTCGATACCATCAGATGAAGCCGGGCTGGACATCGGTTCAAAGACTGTTGAGCAGTTCGGGAAGGTAATTGAGAGGAGCTGCACTGTTGTCTGGAACGGTCCGCTCGGAGTTTTCGAGATACCTCCTTTCGACAAAGGAACCAGGAGGATCGCTTCAATTCTTGCCGATGCTACGAAGAATGGAACCGAAAGCATCGTAGGCGGGGGGGATTCTGTCAGGGCTGTTGTTGAAGCAGGTCTCGATAAGAAAATATCCTTTGTTTCAACCGGTGGAGGAGCGTCTCTCATACTTCTTCAGGGTAATGAACTGTATGCGCTTGAAGCGCTGAGGGGGTGATGGATCCTGAGACAGATAATTGGCGGTAACTGGAAAATGAACGGTTCCCCTGAAAGCGGTGTGCTGTTTATCAATGAAATGAAGAAGCTTGGTTCCCTTGTGGCTCCGGCTTCTATTGTTTTTTTCCCTCCTTTCACTCTTATACCATTACTTGCCGAATCGGCTTTGGACGCAGGAATAGAAACCGGCGGACAGGATTTGTTCTGGTTTGAAAAGGGTGCTTTCACCGGCGAGATAAGTCCTGACATGCTTAAAGATGCTGGATCCACCTGGTTTATCGCCGGCCACAGCGAGCGAAGACATGTTATTGGCGAGACAGATGAAATTGTGAGGAAAAAACTGGAAGCGGGGCTTAAATGCGGCCTCAAGGGCATACTCTGCGTAGGCGAACTCAAAACTGAACGCGAAGCTGACCAAACGGAGACAGTTGTCAGGAGGCAGATTAAATCCGCTCTTGATGGACTGGAAAATATCTCACCCGAAAATTTCGTCATTGCATACGAACCGGTCTGGGCAATAGGTACCGGGCTCACAGCAACACCTGAAGAAGCGGAAAGAGTGCATTTTCTGATAAGAGAGTGGGTGTCCTTTATCGTCGGGCAGGAGTTTGCGGACAACCTGCGTATCCAGTATGGCGGAAGCGTTAAACCTTCCAATGCCGCCACGATTCTCTCAAAACCGTCTGTTAACGGAGCTCTTGTCGGTGGTGCCAGTCTTCATGCAGACAGCTTCATGGATATTATAAACTCTGCACCTGAATACTCTTCATGAAATGATCCATGCTGTGAAGCATGATTCCTGTGAAAGTGAATTTCACCAGGAGAAGAAGTTCATAGAAAGAGTATGTTCAGATAAGAGCAGGCCTTTCTGTCGCATCGGAATAGCATTCGCCGGACTTATTCTGTGGATCATGATCCAGGGGATCCTGTCTCTATCTCTGGGTTTCATAGAAAACAATATTCTGAATATATCCGTTGCAGGTTTCCTGGCTCTTGCGATTCTGTTGCCGCTGTGGAGACTTGTGCCGGGAGTGACTCCGATAACAGGTGCTGATAACAGCTCGATTGTTGCGGCTGTCACTTTTATACTGTTCTGTCCGTTTCTGGTAATCCCTTTCTTTACAGGTCTGGAATACATCGGGCTTAACTTCGGATGGTTCCAGTTTGCGATGGCTCTTATGCTCCTTGCAGCGACCGAGGAGATTATCTGCAGGGGATTCATTCTTGATGTACTGAGCTTCAGAGGGAAACGGATTGTCGGGCTCCTGTTCTCTTCCGCTGTTTTCGCATATCTGCATGTGACTAACGATTGTGTGTCAGTTCCAGGGATACTCAATATCTTTCTTATGGGTATTCTCTTAGGATTGGTCAGGTTCCTGACAAACGGGCTTGTCTATCCCGTTCTGATTCACTGGCTCTGGAATCTGGTTACCGGGATGGTGTTCGGATGGAGCGTGAGCGGGCATACGATTCTGCCATCAATATTCAGACCAGTTCTAAGGCCTCCATGGGGCGGATTCGGACCGGAGGAGTCCATACTTTTGACAATCGTTATCGCTGGCTGTCTGATTGTCCTTGCAAAATATCAGAAAGGGTTAATCATCCATGACATCACAGCGTGATTTCATCGCAGTTATCAGAGTTGTTCAGAATTCTTTGTTATTTTGCGTATGTGGTGCTTGATCGGGATCCAATTGCTTATGTTTTAGTTCAATATGTACTCTCAATACCGGACGGAAATTTGAATGAGCAATTATCTGACGAACAGAATCCGGAGCCTTTTCGGAAGGAAAACGCCGGATAAAAAAGGGAAGAATATCAGGCTGGGCCTTGCCCTTGGTGGTGGAGGAGCAAGGGGGCTTGCGCATATTCCAATTCTTGAGCTTCTTGATAAAATGAAAATCAGGCCATATTGCATTGCTGGTACGAGCATAGGTGCTGTAATGGGAGCTTTGTATGCATCCGGTCTAACGGGCTCGGAAATTCGAAGCCTGGTGCAGAATACTATTATCAGGAAGGATGATTCACCGATAGAAATACTCAAAGATATCAAGAGGCTTGTTAAATTCCTGGACATTGACTTCCTGGGACCGGGGGTTTTCAAAGGTGACTTAATTATGAAGTATCTTTACGATGCCATTAAAATCGACGATTTCGATAACCTTGAGATTCCACTGAAGGTTGTCACAACTGATTTCTGGGCATCAAGCCAGATGGTCATTTCCTCCGGAAAACTTCTGCAGGGGGTCAAGGCAAGTATGGGGCTGCCTGGACTTTTTACTCCTGTGAAATATGGAGAAAGGATTCTTATTGACGGCGGAGGAGTGAACCCGGTTCCCTGGGATGTTCTGGATGAATGCGATGTAATTGTAGCTGTTGATGTTCTGGGATATACGGAATCTGTATCTGACAGCCCTCCCAATGCAATCAAGGCAGTTCTGGACATGTTCGATATAATGCAGAAATCGATTGTAGAAGCCAGAAGGAAATCAGGCAGGCCTGATATTTACATAAAACCTGAAATCAAGAATATCGGGATCCTTGAATTTAACAGGGCAGAGGAAATATATGCATGTGCTGAGATATCCTGCATTGAACTTGAAAAGAAACTGACGGAGTTTTACCCGGAAAAGGGGTCTGGTTAGTTACAACGTTTATTTCTGCGCCATTATGTCAGCAGCGGATACTGCAGGATTAGTATAGTGGGATTTGCTGTTGACCTTTAGAATTCCATATCTGATAGCCTTTTCAGGGCACCAGTGAATACACGCGAAACAATCGGCACAGTTGTCTCCGAACAATACATCTTCATCGCATACAGTAATGTTATTCACAGGACATACACGCTCGCATATTCCGCAGTGCGTGCAATCTGATGTAATTCGCTTCCGTTCGGTCCCGAAAATTTTCCTGAGCACGAATGAACCAACTTTACCGTTCACGACGAGTAGCGCCGAGCTGCTTCCGGGTAGCGGTACAGAGCGTTTTTCAAGAACCATTGATGCAATATCCTCCATTGCCTGGGGCATCAACGCATGCATTTCCGGCTGCTTTCTGATTGGTGTCCTCAATGCAATGCTGTTATCAGGGAGGACTATTCCGAATCCTGCATTAAGTTTTGCGCCCTTTTCCGAAAGAAGCTCGTCTAAGGAGTGAAATGCTCTTCCGGGAGTAACACCGTAATGGATAACCGCGAAGACGAAAGCGTTCTTTTTAATGGAAAGCTTTTTTGTGAAGTCGCTTACAATATCAGGTATATCCATGTAGTAGGTGGGAGTTATGAAGCCTATGATTTCCGAATCATTCCTGACCTCGGTATCACCAAAATGTTTTGCTATTGGTAAAGGCACAGCATCATGTAAGTGTTTCTGCAGTTCTCGAACTATTGCGATCGAGTTCCCCGTACCGGAGAAGTAATAAAGATTCATTACTCCTGACCCTTCCTTATCATGGATACGTCTACCACATAGCGCCGAAACAATTATATTTATTTATATTCACAAATAACAACTGGAGACAATATGAAACCTTTTACTGCGTTCACGGCTTTGTCCCTGCTTCTTCTATCCTTATCATGTACCGGCAAGGGTGAAAGCCAGAAAATGAATATTCTCCTTATAATTATTGATACTCTAAACGCTGATCATCTTGGTTGCTACGGTTACTATCGTGATACTTCCCCCACGATAGACAGCCTTGCTGCATCAGGAGTTATCTTCAATAGTTGTCAGGCTCAAGCTTCATGGACCCTGCCTGGGATGACTTCTATTTATACCGGACTATCAGAGCGAAGCCACCATTGTGGATATTACGATGGGTTATTATACGGTCTTGACCCGGAAATGCCGACTATACCTACGATTCTTCAACAACAGGGGTATTCCACTGCAGCATTTGTTCGCACCGAATTCATGGGAAATGAATTTGGTATGGACAAGGGATATGATTCCTTCTGGATAGCAAAGGATTGGTTCATAAAGGACACTATTACCGTTGATACTCTTCTCAGTTACTTCGGTAATAATGAGGTTTCCGAGCCATTTCTTGCGACAATTCACTTCTATGACCCCCACTCTCCCTATCAACCGACTTCCCCCTACGACACATTTTTCACGAGTTCCGGTAGTATAGGTGGGTTGGACGACTGGCCGATTGATACGGATCTCTGGAACGATCCTGTTTTAATTGAACATCTGATAGCTCTTTATGATTCGGAGATCAGATGCACCGACAATCAGATCTCAAGGCTTTTTCAGAGTATGAGGGAAATGGGGCTGATGAACAACACTCTTGTTATTCTGGTTGCTGATCACGGTGAAGAATTCATGGAGCATGGATGCACGGGGCACGCAAACAATCTTTACCAGCAGACCATTCATATTCCATTGATCTTTTCCGGTCCTGGAATCGAATCAGGCTCTGTGATTTCAATGAACGCAGGGCAATTCGATGTGCTGCCAACGGTCCTTGCATACCTGGATATCCCCATTCCGAATCATGTTGAGGGAATAAACCTATTCGGAGACATACCGGAAGACAGAACCATTCCATCCAGCGGCGTAGTAGGTGACACTTCAATGGCGGCCTGTCTGCAGGAAACAATCAAGCTGATGTGGTTCGTTGAACCGGATTCAGTTGAAACCTATGATATCGCTATTGATCCCGGCGAGATGAATCTGATCCCCACCGACAGCCTGCTGCTGGAAGAAGTGTTAAGTTACTGGGCCAGTCCATGCATATGTGAACCTACGCAGAATGATTCATTGGCTTTTGTGAATAAACTTAAAGCGCTGGGCTATTTGTAATAAACAGCCCAACATCCTTTTCTCCGTATGGATAGAGACCGCGGGAAAGAGTAAGACTACTTCCCGGAGATCGTGATGTCACCCACCTGAATCCAGGGCAGTATTTCGCTTCCGAAGTTGATTCTCTCTTGTGCTGATCTGTTCAGTGGATTGCCTCATGAGAGTATCGATGGAACCGTATTC
>CBDVBK010000069.1:0-15788 GCA_965372215.1 uncultured bacterium
GATATTTATATGTTTAAAGATAGATTCTTTGATGGCTACTGTTGTGAAAGCCATAAATAATTCAGTACGCAGATTACCATCATATCTGGCTACATCTTCAGTCCCATTTCGGAGAGCTAAACCGTTGAGAAGAGATACTTGCCCCACAAAAGCATTTTCATCACTGTTAAGACTCTGTAATTTAATAGAGAATCCATTAGGTGCTATCTCGAAAGTTTCATGAATTCTCTTGCCCTGCATAAGAATTGCAAGTTGTTCGTTCTCTTCTTTGGTGTTGAGCCTGGTAGAAAATTTATCCTTCATCTCTCTCTGTATTTCATCGAAAGCACTCTCAACAGAGATCCTCTTGGTATCGAGATGAAGGCCACCATCTATAGCGGCCCTCATCTGCTCTTTTGCAGCATCTACCATTTCACGATTTTCTTCGTCTTCTTCGGTTGACTTTACTCTTTCCTCAGCTCCATCAAGAGTTTCCTGAGTTTCTTCCTTACGTACAGCGTCTTCTTTAGCCATTTCTAACCTCCGCTTAGTTCTAACTTTTTTTCTACTATTGCAATCCTACTATCGGCAGAGCCTTTATCCTCTCAAACTGAGTATTTACATTCTCCCCGATTACCATAGTCTGCGCACCCACTGCGAACATGTGGCTGGCAATGTAAGTGTTTTCGAAGAAGAATGATCCGAACTGATTCGCCTGGTTATCTCTCATTATAAGACCGATACCAGTTCCTCTGTTGAACAGTTCAGAGTTAAGGTTCAGCCAGAAATCCCCATAACCGGGTTTATCATACAGCGCAGCAAGCTCTTCTTCTGTTACGAATGAATACAGGGCTTTCAGAATTGAAAATCCATGTAACATCATCTTTGTAAGAGCCAGTGTACCGGTAGATCTTCCAGGTACAATAGTTCCCCAGCGAGAACCCATTTCCCAGGTGAATCTGAGTTGCTTATTCTGGCTTATCTGTATCTGCTGTGCGGATCCGATAACCACCAAATCTTCCATTGAAGTGTTCATGGCAAGTACCGGTTTACCAACTACAACAGCACAAGTTTCACCAGTTACAAACTTTTCGATGTAATCCTCTGGAAGGGTTCCATCAATCAAGCCGTCTTTGTGGTTCCATTCTGTTAGGCGTTTCATTTTATCACCCCTTCCTATGTAATCACATGGATAGCCATGTCAGCCCATTTGTTTGGTATTCGTGGCTTGATAGACCATTCGTAAAGGGTCTTTCTCACCTCATCTTTATCTATCACATAACTCACAAGCTCTACTGAGACAACACATTTTATACCAGTAACAAGATGAGACTGGCATCCGCCCGCGAGTGTTGCGATACCATCGTCCAGCATCTCATCGTTATGATGTCTGGCCATTTCCGGATAAAATACACCCCGGATGTATCTTGAACAGTAGTCGATCTCTGTTACAACAACTTCTTCCTCGTTCACCGCTATTGACCTGTCTGTAGTGATGGCGTCACGGCATTTAACCGGCAAACTTCCTACGCCAGTATCCGTGTTCTCCTGGAAGAAGACCATGATACCGCCAGAAGCTACCGTATTAAGCTGAGTTTTATTGAAGCTGGTAATTACTCTCTCTACCAGAGGAGTAAGTGCCTTGCTGTAAATCGTAGCAGGGTTGTTCACATTAAGCTGTGCTGCTCTGATTACACCAAGATAGTATGTAGGTACTTCCGTACTCTCAAACTCACAGGTAGAAGGATAAATCATCCTGATGGCCTTGTTCTGGACAGCATCCCCATAAATGGCGTAGTAGAGTGCTTCCTGATCTGCATCGTAATAGGTGTTGACATAACGATAATCTTTGATGGTTTGCTGGAGGGCTGACATTGCCACAACCGTAGTAATTTCATCCACAGTCACATTATTGGTTATGAACTTATAAACCGTTCCGACAGCACCGGCGACACCGGCTGTATCAATCAGCTCCAGAGTTTTACCTATTTGACATCCATACGCTGTAAAGTCAGACACATTGCTGTCTTTCCAGGTATTAGCATCAGTGGCTCCTTCGTTGGCTGTTCTCTCTGTGATAGCCACATCTTCCGTAACCCTTGCTATGGAGAAATATCCTACCGTTTCGTTCATGTAGTTGTCAGGATCTCTCTTCCAGTTGATAGCTACTTCCATAAGAGATCTTATGGCATCATTTTGTGTGAGAATGACATAAGCATAAGGTGTTTCCAAATCTCTTGCGAGCAGGAATGCCTGTGCCCATGCCGAAGAGTTAGTAGCATCTGTAGGATCCTGATAACTCTCGAGATCCTGTACCGGGACAAAGAAACAGTCTGACTTCATATCAGTACAGAGTTTGCCCGCATATGGCAAGGGGTTCTCTGGGATTACGGCTTCCTGAGACTCGGCTAATGCTAGTACATCAGAATATTTAGAGATATAATAAATCTCACCATCAAGATCAGCTCTTGCAGCTCTGTAGGAGATGTAAGCATTACCCTCAACGTATCTTCTGATCTCATAAGAACGAGATACAGAGATGACTATAGCCGAATTGGTGCCATGAGCAGCAGCAATGTCTCCAGCACCAACATTAAGAGCCTCATTGTCCACGAAAACAGTTGCCGAATCACCCATATGAAGGAGGGTAAATCCATCCAAGTTATCTTCCTGCACATAGAGAACAATACCCTGAGCACCGCCTGCACCTTCCAGCGTATCCCCTATGGAAATGGCTCCAGGAGCTGACAGAGCATCAAAGTAAAGTACCTGATCAACCTCTACCTTGGCCTGAACTCCATTAGCTACAGCAGTTCCTGGGGCAGTCTGGTCGTCTGTAATGGCCTCGTTATCCTGGAAAAGTCCGCCTATGACTGTTCCAAGATACAAGTATCCAGAAGTGCCATTTTTGTATACATACAGGATAGGAGCCTCTGCGTTGGACACAGCGCCTGTAAGAATCTGTCCTGCCAGGAAATCAACTGTAAGAGCATCATAATACAGAATACTCGGTGAGTCGATAAGACCTATATAACCGGTGATATCCCTTTCAACACCGTCAGCTTTTGCTTTTAGGACTGCAACTACATCGAGATCTTCTCCATCAACAAATCCGAGTGTTACTGTTCCGAGCAACATAAACCCATCGGTGACGTTGTAAACTTCGATATAAAGCACAGTACCTTGTCCTACCGCTCCATCTACCACATCACCGATAGAAATCGCAGCGGGGGCAGTGAGGGCGGTATAAGCAAGTCTTTGGGAAGTACCCACAAGAGCTTGAACACCGTTGGCTACAGCAATTTTTATAGCTCCAACCTCGAGATCTTCTCCGTCCTGGAAAGGTGTTGCTAGAGGATTCAATGGGCCCAGGAGCAAGTAACCCACAAGCCCTGTAGCATCCTCAAATGCATACATGACCGTAGCTGTAGCTCCAGATACACTTCCTACTATCAGATCACCTTCTGCAAATTCCTTACCAGGCACAAGTCCATCGTAGTAAAGAATGTTCTTGGCATATTTCACGACAACTTCGATATTGTCGTTACTATCCACTTCGTTAACTGTAACAACTTCGTCGTTGTTATCTGTCAATACCAGCTTATCACCGTATCTAACATTGGTAAAATCCTCTGCAGAGTCGGAGAATTCATCTCCGGTAGCAGCTCGTACACCAGTGGTAGAATCAATTGCAGCATCATACATCAGTGCCGGTATTACTACTGACGATGCTCCTATTGTGGGCACAACACCCCCTGTTACAAGACCTTCTGTGATGTCATATTCATCACCGGTATCGGTATGAATAAGATACAATTTTACTGTATCTGTATCTACATCAGCATCGGTCTTGAGATCTGGATATGAAGCTGTAAGTCCAGAAGCGTTAGAATAAGCTCCTAGCGCTGCCTTTACCTCTACTTGGAATATGGTTCCAAAAAAGATCGGACGCAGATTCATTATCGGACCTTCAAAGGAAAATCCATCTGTAGTGACTTCAATCCACACATTAGGCTCTCGGTATGCTTTCATTTTCACCTCACCTCATCTATTCCACGCTATCCTCTATCCATGTCACAACTGGCGGGTGAGTGCCATCAGCCTGATCACCCACGCCGGTATGGACAAAGGGAACGTACAAACGTTTAATGTTATCTCCTCTTGCTTGATATCTGTATCCAGTATGGAAAGTTAGATTTATGACCACTCCAGCATTCCATACTCTTTTCATGGTACCTTCTCCTTCATACTGGATTATACGGGGAGCTCCGATACCGCCCAAAACAACCTTGCGATATTTATACTCACTGGAAAAAAAACTTCTATGCATCTGCAGGACGAAGAACACTATCTGGGCAAGATTTTCAGCCTCTTCATAGTTTGATGAAAGGCAACTGACTGTAATAGCACATCCATTAAGAGTGATATGAGTCTTTTTACCCGTTCCCCAATCATATGAATCAAGATTTTTACCAAGACTATCGTATTCTTTGAGGGGTTGGATATCACTCCTGCCCACCAGAAGAGCTGGGGTCTGATTTAGTATCTCGGGATTCTCTACATTTGCTCCCTGGATCAGAATCCCCGTCTTGTCCAGATCTTCCTCCCAGTGATACACTACTCCCTGATTCTCCCCTATTCCCACTATCTTCCCACTGGAGAAGAATTCCCTCAGGAATAGAATGAAGTTTCTCCGGACATGTGCTAACGGCTGCATATTCCACCTCCGGAATTGGTTCCCCGGATTTCACTCGGATTATGTCCTGAAATATCAAAAAACATTTTAAAGATTGATCTCTTTCCATATATGATAGTCCCTCTTGGGAGTAAATTTCCAGATATTTCTAACATCAAGTTTAGACAGTACATCATCTGGCGGAACCTTTACTGCCGTAAATAGTTGCCTCACTATAGTACCAAGCCTTGAGGTCTTCATCTTGATTACTTCTATTTTCCATCTGACATTCTTGTTATCTATAAACACGTCGCCTTTTTTAAGTTCTGGAGTATTGGTAGTCCAAAATGGTCTAATGTCAGGAGATGTGGTGATCACTCCCAGATCCTTTAGGTCTTGGCCATTCTCCATAAATGCGATATAAGTGAGAATAGGATTATAAAACCCTCCGGCAAACTTGGTATTGAAACACACTTCACAAGCAGATGATGTATTAGCAGAAAGAACGCTGTCGTAGCAAGCTACACACTTAGGTCCCCAGGTTTTCTTAATAAGCACCTGGCATTTAAATCCTGAATAAAACTGCAACGTCAAATTATTGTGACGTATCATTTCCTGTGCTATCGCATCGGCTTCATATCTAAAATACTCTACTCCAGAATCTTTAATATCCTCGGTATCTGGGGGAGAACCACCATCGGTCACATAACCAGTTAATTTGTAATAGATGGTAATGTTAGGATTACGCATTCTGGCCTTCCAGTCATGGTAATATTCTTTACCAGTTATATCCTCTGCGATGGGTTCCCATGGACCATCAAGTGATTCGCTCCTGAAGATGTTAACCCTTTCTGTATATCCGACTGGTATGTTTTCAATTTCCCATCTGACTGTATACGCATTTGTCACGTATAATAAAACATCAAATGTTTTGAAACGAACCATCACAAATTCCTATATGGAGATGAAACATATCCTATTCCACGTTTTAGATTAAGAGCCATCTTAAGCCTGGTCATATCTGCCTTTGTATCTTCTTTTAATTCTTTTTTAAGAGCTTGATACTCTTCAAAATTCTGGTCATTTATACTATTGCCCGATTCGGTATACCGAAGATTGTTACGACCTCTTTTAAAAGTAGCTCTCTGAAGTAGAGCGTAGATGGCCATATCTACAAACAATGTGTCACTTTCAAATTGCTCAAAAGTCCATGTTCCAATAAGTGGGGGAAATGTATTAAAACGGTCGAGGGCCCGATCACAGGCCCTCGCTATCTTCTTGACAGTAAATTCTTCTTCAAAGCCTAAGAGACGATTCGATTCTTTATAATCATCTAAATCCTCGCGGATTAAAACTATATAAGTCTCTCTGGTCTGGCCCATGTATCATCCGTCGTCTTTCTGTTATTCACTGTCCGGTAATTTTACGTAACCCTTTTCAGCAAGAGCCTCAGCAACCATGGCAATAAGAGGAGCTTTGTTGATCTGATTCGGAAGTTTTACACCCTCTGTTTTCGCAAGAGCTTTGATATTAGCTACTGTCATTTCTCCCAATTTTTCTACAAAAGTATCAAGAATAAGATTATCTATGGGTTGTTCCCCCATAGCTTCCTCGGCAGCTTTGTCTTCGTCGGGTTCTGGATCATTCATCTCAATCCCAGTATCCTGACCATCCTCAGCAACCTCAGATTTTTCATCAACCGTTTCCGTATCTTCTATTTCATCAACGATAGGTTCTATGTTAGCTTTGTTCATCTTCCTGAGATCGTCAGGAGAAAGAGTACCCTCTTCCTTAATACCCATAGGAGCTGCTACAGCCCCAGCTCTGTCGGCTCCTCCAACACCAGCGGTTTTACCCTCGGATTCGATATAATCCGGCGCTGCTCTTTTGGCGAGTTCTTCAGATGTAAACGTCCTGGATCCTCCGGTACCGATTTCCACTTCATTCTCATCTGGCAAAGGTGGGGGTGGCAGAGGTTTTGGTTTACCTTTAGCAAGTTCTTCGCCAGATATTAACCTGGCATTCCTGCCGGGTCCAAAGGGCATACCCACAGGAGCTCTATGAGTTGCCATATTACGTTCTGTTCTGGAAAGAGCTGTATTCCTTCTCCTTTTATTTTTTGGGCTCATGTACTCTCGTACCTCCTCCGCGGTCATAGTCTGACCTTTCGAACGCCTCCCAGCTCCGCTAAAAACTTCTGTCTTGTTCGCAGAACTGGGAGGTAGTATTTTTATAAGGCCTTCTTGTACCCAATCATTCACTACCTGCTCTTCAGGAGATCCCTTCTTGAGTTCAAAATCCGGAGATGTGAACCCTCGAGCCAGAGTGAAGTCGCTTATCGACAAATTTACGGACCCCCTTGGGCCTATATGTTCGATGCGACATATCATTTTAAATCCTACCTTTCTTCATGGCCTAAGCTTACGACTGAGGAATTATAAGCCTGGCGATGCCATAGACATTACCGAAACTCAATCCCATTTCGTAAGTAACTTCAAACTGAATCATCTGGAAACGTTTTTCAAGCTCGAACTGAAGTTCCTCAAGGGTATAGTGCTTGCCTATGAAGTTAGGATCAGTAAGACAGTAAACGTATCCAGGTGTGATAACATCGTCCTTGACCGTTACGATGATCTCACGACCGAGAATGCTGGCAGAAGTCCATCCATCGGTTGCAGTCTTCGCAGCATCAGTGTCAAGATCAACGCTATTCCATTGCAGCATCCTGTTGAAATCAGCCTTACGCATAAGAATCCTCTTGGATTCCAGCTCATTGGCATCAAGCAGGTTAAACAGGTTTACAAAGTCTTCACGGGTAGGAACCAGAATAGACGTACCGGGAACAGAGTTAGCGGTAGCTGTAACGGCAGCATCCATGAGATTGACAAAGTAAGTGTCTTTTTGCTTGATGATTTCAGCAGAACCATTCTTCTCGATGAAGTCGGTAATTGGGTAAGGATATACCCTGATCTGCTGCTTGGTTTTCCAGTAACGAGGTGTCATGATCTTGAAGAAGGGAACGATGTATCTTTCACCCTGCATGAACTGACCAGTAGGCTGGGCGTCCATATCCATGACGAAAGCGACCGCATCTGGGTCGATCCATTCCTGTTTGTAGATCACGTCATAAGTCTGGTCTACATAGCACTCGGGCACTGTGATCGGCTTGGAAGGTATAAATTTCTCAAGGAACGAATCCTCATATACCTTAGTAGCTAAAACATCCTGAGAAACCTCAGCGATTTTGTCCATTCCTTCTGAGGATTCGACCAGCTTGAGGAATTCACGGTTAGCAGCGGAAGCAGTAACGCTCATTTAGGTCACCCCCCTTAAGGAAGAACATAATGGCTAACAGTAAGAATAAGAGCTTCTCCACCATTGGCCTTGGTTGCAGCAGGGACTTCAAGAAGTTTGCCAAATACAGTCTTGCCACTCGCGGCTAGTTTCCAGTATCCATCCTCTACAGTTAGTAGAGCATACTGGGTATAGCCTATTGCAGCATCCACGAACCAGTCAGTTAGCATGTCAATTCGACCCTCGATGACGGAAGTGCCACCGCTGGCCGAGACATCACCAATCTGGTCCCGACGTTCTGTGTCTATGAAGACAGGTACAGGTACACCGCTCGGGTCACCTGATATCTTCCTGATAGTACGCTTTCCTAACGTACTATTCCACAGAAGGTCAACCATCTCGCCTGCTTCAAACGTGGGCTTTACACCCGCTACAAGCTCGATCTTGTAGAATCTACGTTCGAAAAGATCAGGGAGCGTTTTGATATCGATCATTCCTTACCTCCTCCTATCAATTGATACAAAGTAAACGTTGAGTTAATTCGCCTACACCAGAACTTTTCACAACACTCTTGCCATCGGCTACTTTTGCCACGTCTACAATTGTGCTTGGAAGATGATCTGCCATATAGGCCAATTTTTCTAATTCTGCCGATGATTTTTTTGCAAGACGCAATGCCTTCTCGGCAAATGGAAGGCCTTCAGGGAAAGGTACTGCTGCTGCCTTTTCCAGAGCAGGAAGAATCTCTACCGCTCTAGCAAATTTCAACAGCACGTTTCTTTCTTTTGTTGTTTTATCAAGTTGCTGAACAGCAACGCGCATCTCTGCAGCTCCCTGTTTCAACAACCCGGCCAACGCCTGTTCTTTGAGAATAAGTTCTTTCATGAAATCTCCTAAACCCCTGGTTGCCCTGTGACCTTGAGATATTCATCTTCAAGCTGATTATGACGGCCAATGTCCTCGTCCGTCTCCTCACCTCCAAAAAGATCTCTCAAGTCAAGGTCAAGTTGAGCCTGTCCAGATTCCAGAGCCTTGCCCAGCTTTTCTATAATAGATGCTGTTTTAAGAACATCTATTCCACTGGCCTCTATATCTTGGTTATCAGGGTTGATATCAAGAAGAGACGCCAGCTTGCCCATAGCAGATTCATCATGTAATTCGGAATCATGCACTGGATCAAGCAAGGATGTCACCTGTAATGATCTCACTTATTCTCCGTAACCATTCTTTCTTAGAGCGGCAGCTACATCAAGAACAGTTGTTACCTTTTCACCTTCGGGCAACACTTCACCTTCGGCGTCTTCGATAGCATCCGATACTGCAAGAAGGATTTCAGCCTCCTCGGGTTCAAGGGATGCCGGATCATTCAATGCTTTTTCTGCGATTGCATCAATGATCTGAGATGCCTCGGCAGCAGCGGCTACCTCGGATTCATCAGCTCCGCCTTCTTCAACTACTGGTTCCGCAACTGGTTCCCCAACTGGTTCCCCAACTGGCTCTTCTACAAGTCCCTGAGCTGTTTTTTTCTGATCTTCTGCTATCTTCGTCAAAAGAGCTTCACGACCAAGTTTACGACCATATTCCCTAAGATCACCAGTGCTTGCGATCTTCTCCTGGTCCTCGGCCAACTTCTTGAGAGAACCCATCTTAACCTCCTCTTTACTCTCTAGCTCCACCATTGCCATTTTTTGTCCTTCAGCAAATCCTTCCTGAAGAATTCTTGTTGCTTCCTCTTCCCCCACTACAGACGCAATTTTATCAAATGCATCACCGAAACGCTCGCGGATATCCAAGGAAGCATGTTTGGCAACGAGATCTGTCAGATCTACCATTCCCTGCTTGATTCCTTCTACCCACCCAGCTTCAAATTCAGCCGTTTTAAGATCAGCGGCTGTGTCTCTGCCACCCTCAGGGGTGCGTTCGGTCTCCTTTATTGGGGGCGAAAGGAGCTCAGAGATTGTTGGAGAGGTTCCGGCGGGATGTGAACCACTACCATCACCAGCTCCTAATCCTTTTCCAAGTTTTATATCCTCGTTTTCTTTAGCAGGTCTTGTCTTAGTACGAGCCTTCTCTTCCGGAACCACTTCGCCAACTTCTGGCTTGGGGTTTTCAACAGTTCCGTGAGTCTCCATCTCAGGCCCCTGACCGTGCTTGGACAGCTCTGCTCGAAGCTCATCCATCTGCTCATTAGAAAGATTCGCCATCTTTATTCCTGCTTCTTTACTATCACCATTCAGTATCTCATCAACAGCGTCCTGAACAATAGTGTTAGTAGAAGGATTAGATTCCGAAGCTATTTTCATGAGCTTGTCCGTCAAATCGCCCACGGGGTTTCCTCCTTATCCATCAAAATTACCTCTTCCTTGGCCACTTTCTACTGTACCTTTTTTAGGGTAAAAATCAAAAAGCAAGAACTTCTCACTTTCCATATGCCCCCCTCAATAGTTCTTGGCCAATATAACTATCATGTACAATATCGTGCGCTGAAGCTGTTTTATGAAACATTACATCCTCAAGCGCTCCAGTCACTTTGTCTCTTATATCTGGATGCCTTGTAAGAATTGCAGCAACTTTGGTCTGATCCAGATTAGTTATATCCCTCACATATGCAGCATAAAAAGCAGCAGCTTCTGGATGGTCTATCCGAACTTTTCTTGCTGTTTTTATATGCCCAGGCTCCTTTCTATCATTTACAAAATGAGGGTACATCGATCTTTTATCCAGCAACGGTCTTACTATATGAGCTAATTTGGGATTGAAATCTGACATGATATCGAATGTTGTTCCAGGACATGGCGGGGCTGACGCAAATTCCGCTCCTTCTCTATATGCTACCTTGGCCGCTGGGAAAGAAGCCGTTTTGCGGATAACAATACAGGTGTATTCTGAAGGGCGTAGCGGAACCTTTAATCCACCTAATGTAGCAAGAATCTGAGGGAAAGGAAACCCGGAAATTTGCTCCAACATATGCTCAGGCATATCGTCATCGCTACGCCCTATTTTCCCTCCGAGCTCCTGTAATTCTTCTTTCTTGTTTTTGACGTCTTCCGGAATGAATTCTTCTTGTTTCTGTTCCTTGTCATCAGGACCAGTCTTTTCTATCGTAGCATCCTTTTCCTCTGCTTTCTTATAATCAGCATATTTGGAACGCATATCGTAAATCTCTCCAAGCAAAGCAGAAGAAAGTCCTGCGTGAGCCTTGGCTATTTTTTCCATACCACCTGAAGATGGATCGGCTGGTATGGTGACGATGCTTACATCGAAGAATGCAGGATCCGGGTTAATGGCCATAGCGCGACGGCCATCAGGATAGAGTTTGTTCATCTCGTTCTTGAGATGGTGACAATATTGCTTTCTTGTAGATGCTTTATTTCCACAAATATAGCAAATGTCATAGGGAACTCGCGTGCCCATACTGACTTCTATACGATCACCACGTTCGATCTTTCTAATTGTATCTTGTATACGTGGGTCTTTACGATCAATGGCTACAATTAACTCAACGCGCTTGGCGTAAGGGGCATCATTATAAGTAGAGAATATCACCCTACCATGAGATTTATTTGGATCTTTATTCTGATGATGTAGAAAGAGGCGAGCATGATGAAATGTCTTGTGATATTGTTTTAATGCTGATTCTGGGAAGTAATCTCCGTTTAAATTCGAATTATGGACAGATACACCATTGACTATGTACGAATGATCATAGCCGACCGCACTATTATACACTGTGCATTTGCGATGCTCGTTCGTTCTTTTACGAACCGGGATGCAGTAAAAGTCACCCCATGCAAATGACTTGCTATCACTCTTCGTCTTGGGCTCCCAAGTACATGCGTCTGCCTTAGATGAATGACCCCGAAGAAGATGTAGATCAGTATAGCGTATAGCAATTTGCCCGAATGGACTTACTGCCATATCTTCTTTCGGCTTGGGGTTATCCTCCCAGTGCCATGAACTATTCGAACCAAGCCTGAACAACAACTGCTTAACCTGCAAGAGTAATTTTTTGCTGCAACTTCTGATAGTGGCGCATCCATTCCTAGCTACATGGCCATCTCCATCAAGATACCCGCCTATTACATCCTTGATGAACTCGTCTCTTTGCGTATACACGACCGGAGCAATTGTCTTGTCGATGGCATGCCCCCTACACCAATCGTGCATCATCTCGCCCAGCATCCTACTAAACAACTTTACGCGGATACTACGCCCCTCATTCTGTGGATATACTCCCCAGGATATCCCGAGTCTATCAGCAATTCCTGTTACGTCATCACGAAGATGCGTTTCCTCTTCGTGGAAATCCAGCTCTATGCCAGATATTACCTGTTTACTAGATTTTGTGATAGATCCCTCGGCCAAGTAGAGACCTATTAGTCTCGCATAGTCAATGTGAATTGGTTCAGAGTAACGCTTCGGACGGTGTCTAGGAACAAGAAGCATATCACCATTTTTAAGCTTTTCAGCCCTGATCCATTGTGGCGTCAGATCAACACTGCCACTATCACACTTTCCGCACCTAGGACAACTATGAAATGTATCGGGAGTACACCTCTTGTATTTGTCTTTCTTGCAAATAAGTTGTTCTCTAGGAATAGCCCAAAACTGATGATTCGGAGTACAAGAAATGTCAGGAATGCCTGTAACATTAAGTGTGACTATCTCGCCATTGTGTTCTCTGGTGAATATTTCCTTGGTCACATTGGGATTATTCTTATGGGAAATATAGTTGTCCCCTACTGCCATCTCAGACACGTCTTTAACTATACCATCGGATGTAATGACATAATTGCCCTCAGGGAAACAGCCCCAGTATTCTCCAGCTCCAAGAATATTGACTCTGAAGTAAAGAAATCTGTCCGGCATCTTCTTGGGATAAGCTTCCCAAAACGCCCTCATTTCTTCTGTCATCGGTACTGTGCTGGCTGCAGCTTTGGTTAAAAACTGAGACGTATCTCCAGGCATGGCATTGAAGCCCTGATCAAACGAAGCATTTTCATGAGTCTGGCCGTGGCATTCAATGTATTTGTAGAGCATTAGCTAATAGGCTCCAATCCTTCTTCGAGAGCTCTAGTGTTATATTCCTGTCTTTGCTCGTCTGGCATTCTGATATAATCAGCTAAACGTTTATGGGTATTCATACGGGCAGCTTCTTCTGATCGTTGATTAGCTTCTTCCGATTTGCCAGAACCTATATCTCCAACACCTTTCATAATATTCAGACCGGTACTTATTCCAGATAACAATTTTGTATTAAAATCGGGACTACCCTTGGTCCGCGCTGCATCTACGCTGACAAGCTTGCTGGCCAAATCTATAGGTATACCTCCAGTATCATATCCTTCCGTTGTCCTGATTGCTGGAATAGCAAATCTGGGGTGTTTCATAATAGAGGGGGAAAGATCATACATGGATTCAAATGTTTCTCTGGCATCTTCATTGTTCATCTCAGGTACCTTGGCTATTATTCTCTGCCAGGATTCGTTCATTTCCTTCTGCTCTTTACGCTTTTGAACGGCTCCGCCTATGCAATGAGTTGCAATAGGAGATATCACAGCCCCAGCAGCCACTACGGGACCAAATATTCTGACAAGTTTCTCTAGTTTTGTAAGATCCATTCTTCCAGCATTTTTAATCATATCCTCACTGGGAAGAACTTTTGCCATACCCATGCTTACAACCTCCCTGCGAGAAACATATTTGCTTTACCAAGATCTTTGCCGAATTTAGCACCCTTTTTACGAGCATCAGATACTCCCTTGGTAAGTCCATAACCCAATTCAGCAACACCGGCTACTGGAGCTCCAAAACGCATTGCTCCTTTTGCTGCTGTTCCGAAAAGATTTTTACCCATCTTGGATCCGAGGGACCATCCACCTATATTGGCTAACATATTGCCCTCATATGATGATCCGACATCTGCGGTAGTCCCTCCCCATGGTCTGAATTGACTTCTACCCCCCGTTGTAGGGGGAAGTATAAATGCAGATTTGTATATACCCTCGAGAAGGCGACACTTCATATTATTCTCCGTTGAGAATCATTTGGCGAAGCTGAGCTTCAGAGTCACACTTCGCCTTCTGGCATCCAGCATAACTGGTTCTTGCCTGTTGTACTTGCTGATGAAGCTCTGCGTATTTCTCGAAAAGCTTAGCTATTCTACTATCCGGATTAGGGTAGCCTGCATTTTTCATAAGCTCAGTTTCTTTAATACTAACGCCCATCAAATCTATTTCAAGAACTCGTTGTGCAAACTTGTAAAGATTGTCTATCAGTTCAGCGTGCTTGGGCATTAATCTGCTCAGAACTGTATAACTTTCATTTACAGATCCAGTTGCCCTAGCCTCATCCTTGATATAATCCAGGATTTTATTGGCTATTTTTTTGAACTCATGTTCGCCAAGACTTACATCACGATGTGCTCTCTTGGTCCTTCTATCTAAAGACTCAACAACCATTGCAAGTTTATCACAAGTAAGCGCCAGACTGGCTTCTTTCTTGAAATTACGTCCTTCGTAGAAATACTTAGCATATTTATCAAGAAAAGATTCTGGGCGAAGTGATGCTTCTTTTTCCACTTCTCCTATCCCATCGTTTGTGTTTATTACTTCCGTTATAGATGCTAGAGGAAATTGAACATCGTCAGGTCCCTTTGATTTACGAAGAGCTCTTTTGATGGAAAGATTAGCGGTCTCACACAGACGCTGTGCCTGCTTGTAGTTGAGGTCATTCTCTTCCACAATAGTTCTTACGCTTTCGCTAGGATCAATAGAATCTTTGAGATGAAAATCCCTAACCCTATTAGCCCAATCGTTTAGAAGATTTGTAGTAATGTCCATCGTTTCCTCATACCTCCTACCCTGGAGTATACGGTAGAGTCATCATCTGAGAAAAAAGAAGAGCTTCTGTTTCTAATCTTATCCCCGAAATAAACTTTTCAAGAGAACCCGGGCAATTATTACTCTCGTGTGGAGGCCAATCTCTATGGCCAGAAATAACCATACCTTTTTGTCGTTTCCCGAATCGCAATCTTGAATATTCACCAGATGGATCCAATCCAAATACAAAACACAGATTAGCACATATATTGACCACGGCTTTAATCTGCTCATCTGTAGGGTCATGTTTCATCAGATCTCCAACTACCAGAATCCCGACAGAATCATGGTTATGTTTTCTGACATGTACCCCTTGGTATTTCATGGACCTTCCTATCGCAGTGTATCCATCTGGAATTCCATGCCCGTTACCAATTAAAAGGTGATATCCTAATCCAGTACGCCATCTTCTCAGATGCCAATCATCTATTTCATTAACTACGCTGGCTATTCCAGCCTGTAGCACATTTAGAGAATCCTCCAAGGTAACTATAGGATAATCCTTAAAATCATAATCAGCATGATGCAATATTAATCTTCTGGGCTTGCCCATCTTTGTCATTTCCGCTGTATTCATGATAACCCCTTTCAACCAAGATTATACGGTACCGCCCCATAACAAAAAAAAAGAGGTTGGCGCACTACAATGCCGTTTGTATATTTAATCGTCAGATTTCTCAAAATTCAGTCGGAGGTTAAAATGGATCGACCAGATAGTAACACCACAGAAGAAGAACTTCAGATATACATTCGATGTAACGAGGGCCCCCCTCAGGTTGTAGCGACAATGGCTATTCCCCTCCCCGTTAAATTAATGCAACCCGGCGCAATGCCTCCCATGAAATTAGAACATGGGGCCATGAGACCAGTACTTTCTCCTGATAAACCAGCATGCGGACGACATACTTGGCGTAAAGATTTTGTTGCTGGGATAGACGTAAGAAAAACCTGCGGCAATT
>CBDVBK010000070.1:0-15667 GCA_965372215.1 uncultured bacterium
TTGATAAGAACTCATCCACCGCTGCTCTGGAAGGTGCAGAACGCAAGAAAACACTCCAGTTAGCCGCCTTGTTTGAAAATACCTGTTACGCATCCTTCAGAACTGTCAGATAAATATAGCACACCAAAGATTTCTGGAGTGTTGTATCTTCCGCCAAACAGGAATGCGCCGTCCATATTCATGATGGAATTCCTTCTGGTTATATACAGATCTGTACCAGAGTTCCCCATGTAATTTATAAGGCTTATGTCGACTGATAATCTTCTGCCAGTGCTCATGCTGGTTATTCATGACTCAATTATGTTGGGATTCCTTCAGCCATACGACCCAGGAGGCGGACCACCTCCCTGAGACCATAGGGAGGGTCATCAAGCACTGCATCAACAGGAGTCTTGTTCCCTAATTCTCGTTGTGGCGTGTTAAGGAAGTGGATTCGATTCGTCTTATCTGGAAAAAGCTCAAGGAGTAGATCGGCTGCGTGAGTCAGCTGTCGCATCAACTCGGCATGAAGCGGTCTGACCTTGAGTTCATACCTTGAAGATGCTCGCTCCCATCGGCTGATCGTCTCAGGTCGAACGCCACCAAAAGCCTCACCGAGTTGTATCTGAGTAAAACCGAGTGTATTCCTGGCTTTACGGACATCGCCCGGGGCAACGGCCATTACTGTTGTCATTGCAGACACCTCCTTTCATCTGAATAATTATATATATCATGACATATGTCAAGTTCTCATGCAACCACATAACCACACCTTCTGAATCAGCAATCCTCGAGATCACTGCTATCAAGTCTGAAGAATATCAAGATACTTCTACCCGGATCACTTACCAGGTTTCCGAACATCTGCCTGGGGACCGCAAATGTAGTGACGAGTTCTCGCTATTCCGGTACAGTCCCGGTAATGCTCATTTAGTTTCAATCACATTCGTCTGTGTGAAGGATTTCTTTTGTTCTGGTGAATATCTCATCAGCAAGTTCCAGTATTCGAAGGGCTTCTGAGGGTGATATTATTCCAGCCTGTTCGTATTGAATAATATTCCGCTTGTTTCGAATCTGCTGGAGTACATCGACCTGCTCATCATTGCGGAGAGTCTCTCTCAGGCTTTCAATCGAATAGTAGTGTTGCCCCTTTGAAGCAGGTCTGAACCCTTTCGACAGTAAAAGAGCAGACGCACATGACAGGATTGCCAGATAGGCAAGTATGAAAGCCGAATCATCGCTCAGTCCTTTAACACGACTGTCATTGATATTTCTTTCAGCTACGGAAAGCAGCGATTCAATATCGTTACTATCCGGTTCGGCAGTTTTCAGCCAGCCATTCTCAGCCCATTTTTCTAAACTCATCCTCTGTTCCTATCAGGAAAACCTTTTCTTCAGCAGATATCCTCTGTATGAATCCTTTCTGTTTCAGCCTTTCGGTAAATACACCTGATTCGAATACGGATGCGTTGATCTCTCTTTTCAGAATCATCCGGGGTTCATGAAGAGCAGTCAGTATTTCAACCATGTCGACATCTCCCACAATCATGAGATCTATATCGCTTTCCGTTTTCATATCGCCTTTTGCACAGCTTCCGTAGACAAAGGCGAATTGGATCTTTTCTTTGAAGGGAAGCAGAGCTTCTTTGATTGACTGCAGAGTACCTGCGGTCTTCTGCATAAGCGCTTTCAGCTCACTGAATACAGCACAGTTGTTATTTGCTTTGAATCTGATCTGATTGCCAACCTTCAGTTCATCCAGGATTCCAGCTTCAGCAAGTCCTTTCAGCTCGCGGTGAACCGCTCCTGTGCCAAGGTTAAGCTCCCTGATGACTTCATTGACATTGAACGAAGCATCAGTGTCGGAATAGAACAATGCTAGCACTTCCCTTCGAACCTTGCCGAAAAGAGTCCTGCTGATCGGATCAAACACTGGTGTTCCCATAGTGGGAATAGACATACCCATACTGGGAATGTCAACTCCCCTTTACAAACCTGCCCTCATATCCATAATGATTATCCCACCATTTCAGCTTTCCCTCAACAATGGATACAATGTTTTGATTCTCATCCCTGTTCATGTCAATTGAATCTATGGATCCGTACATTCCCATCATCACTCTGTCTACAGGGACTTCATTCCACTGTGAGGGTTCTCTCCCGTTATTTCTGAACCAGCTCAGACCACCAAGTCCTGATGCTATCAGATCAATGCACTATCCTGATCCACATCCGCACAGGTAATTCTATTTGCGCTGTAGTAAGGGCTGTTGATGAAACCCCTTTCCCAAGAACCATGGGGTGATCCGTTATTGAGCCAGTATCCAATGGAATCCCCCGCTGAAACAATATCAAGATTCCCATCTCCATTGAGATCTGCAAGTGAAACTGATAATGGACAGAAAGAATTGCCCTTCAGACGGATGAGAACGGAAGCGACAGTGTCACCCCAGCAGCGACACGGGCACAGGCATAAGCAATCGCTCCATCGCCGGGGAGGAGCGGAGTGGCGTCATGACTACCAGGCTATGAGCATGGAGATGTTCTTCAGCGAAGTGCCGAAGTTTGATGAAGTCCTGCGTGTAGTGAGGGAGTTTCAGAAGAAGTTTAACGATGGCTGACACTCGAACATATGGCATTTCCACCTGTCGCACACTTGAGCAATGGTAATCATGCAATGGCTGGAGAACCTTTATTTGTTCGTTGAGTCAACCACGAGAGCTGCTTCAGCATGCAATTCCATGCCCAATGCTCTTATGACCTTCAGGATGGTGTCAAATCCCGGATTTCTCTCTCCGGAGAGTGCCTTGTAAAGACTTTCACGAGACAGGCCCGTATCACGTGCCACCTGAGACATGCCTTTGGCACGGGCGATATCACCAAGGGCTTTGGCAATGAAAGCAGCATCCCCATTTGCATCCTCAAGGCATGCCTCAAGATATGCAGCCATTTCCTCGGGGGTACGAAGGTGCTCAGCTACATCGTACCGAGAAGTGATAGTTTTGTTCATAATGCGCTCCTAAAGGTTCCTTGCAAGCCGTAAGGCGGTTTCTATATCTCTGATCTGTGTATGCTTATCGCCGCCAGCCAGCAGAATTATTATCTCACGCCTGTGCTTTTTGTAATACACCCGATAGCCGGGGCCATAGTCAATCCGTAACTCCGAAACGCCTTCACCAACAGGCCTGACATCGCCAGGATTCCCGGCTGCCAGGCGCTCAATCCGTACCAGAATTCGGGCCCTGCTCGAACATCACGCAATGCATTGAACCATTTTGCATAAGTCTCAGTTTTTCGGATTTCTATCATGAATCAATTGTAGCCAATTGGATACACATTGTCAATATCAACATCTATGAATTCACAGAAAAATAAGGGCACAATCGTGTTCCCTGTCAAATAAAACAATATCGTATATTTGTTCTTAATCAAAGTACGTAATCAAGGTTATTCAAATTGCAGAACTTACAACATCATGTAAAAGCAAATACGACTAATACGGTTTTGGAAATCAGCCTGAACTGATTTTCGCACTTATTTACATAGTTTCAACTCCTGGTTGACAAATATCACAATATTGCATAAATTCAACTACAGAATAGAGATCTTTTCCGAACAGGAGGTTAAGATGGAACTGATCCGATTGAAGCAGGCAAGGCTCATGGCTGGTCTAACCCAGAAGGATGCTGTTGCCAGGCTTTCAGGAAAGGGTATTGAATTGACCTCTGCTGCTATATCCAAGTACGAGCAAGGGAAAGGCTCACCTTCTCTCAGAATTCTGAACGCACTGTGTGCTGTTTACCGGGTTACACCCTCATTTGTTCTTTCGAAGCCTTCTATTACCGTGGAATGGTTTGCGTTCAGACAAAGAACGAGCCTTTCTGCCGGACACAGGAAAGCTATACAAAGCAGAGCATCCCTCTACCTGGAGGAGTATTACTCTCTTCGCGAAATGTTTGATCTCAATAGCAGACCTGTTTTCACCAATCAATATTCAATTGGTAATCGGGAGGATGCAGAAGCTGCAGCTTCTGCACTTCGCAGGGAATGGCAGCTTGGTTCGGCACCCATTCCCAGTGTTACCGACCTTTTTGAATCGAAGGGTGGGATGATTGTCGAATCTGATACAGTTGACGGTTTTGACGGGTTAAGCGGTACTGTTAACAATGAGTTCCCGGCGATTGTAATCAGACGTAACCTTTCCCCTGACAGGAAGCGCTTCAATATCGCACATGAGATTGCACATGACTACACCGGAACGGAAGATGAGAAGCTGGCTCACAGGTTTGCAGCGGCATTTCTTCTTCCATCTGAAACCGTCTTTTCTGAAATCGGAGAGAAAAGAAGAAAGCTTAATCTGACTGAGCTTCTGGAGTTAAAGAAAAAACATGGTGTAAGTATTCAGGCCTGGGTAAGAAGAGCTTATGATCTTGGTGTCATCACTGAGGAAAACTATCAGATCACATGCAGGTGGATAAGCAGGAAGGGCTGGCGTCGTAATGAACCAGGCGAGTACTGTTTTCCGGAAGAACCCATGAGGTTCCGACAGCTTGTGCTGAGAGCTCTCTCTGAGGGTATGATTACCAATGCATGGGCCAGTCATCTTGTTCCTGACATGGAGTACACTCCCACCGATACACAACTTTCCCGACTGATGAAGATGTCAGGTCGAGAAAGGGCAGAAGCATTAAGCCCGATCCTTGACCGCGCTGCCGAGGATTACCTGAAATCGGAGGATCTTACCGATCTCCACATTGCTGAGGAACCGGATGATTACGAATAGTGATGAGATCCAACCTTATCAGGGGGAGATCTGGTTAATAGATTTCGACCCGAAGCGTGGAAGTGAGATAGGGAAGGAACGACCTGCTGTGGTGGTGAATGCGGATTATGTGGGTAAGCTGCCAATTCGGATTGTCGTACCTATTACAAAATATCAGGCTTCAAGATCATCCTACCCATGGATGATTGATATTCATCCGGGAAAGCGAAACGGTTTACGGCTACATTCACATGCAGATTGCTTTCAGGTTAAATCACTTTCAACTGGAAGATTCTTAAAGAAACTCGGGAGGATTAGTGCAGATGACCTTTCAGAAATCCATCGAGCATTAGCCCTTTGTCTGGGAGTAACACTACTGGAGGAAGGTGAAAAATGAGCGAATAAAAGTCTCACAAATTACATAAACGCAAAGCTACAGGCAAATCCGGAAAGACCGAAGTAAAACTTCCCGGAGGAGGAAGACTCGATGCAGCCACTAGAAATCGTGCAACCAAAATTGAAAGAAACGGAAATCATGACAGAATTCTCCAGGCTGCAAAAAGATTGAGAACAAGTAGAAAGAACCAGCACGTTCTGAAAGTTCCACACAATAACATGGCGAAAGCCCGGAAGGCTCTGCGTCAACTGGGTATCTTATGGAACTGTGAAGAATATCGGAATTTTATCCTTGATACAGGTTATTCACACTTGGCCAATGAACATTACACAGAAAGGTAAGGGAGATTCAGTGAAAAGAATGTTGCATGCTGTTCATGAAACTTCACCGGGATTTCCTTCGCTCCTGGTCAGCAGTAGAGTTATACGAATATCTCGTCAACCGGTACAATGCGCTCAATTATCCTGCTGAAGAACTCCTTTGACCATATCTCCAGTCCACGGGGGTCTCTGACGAACGGAGTCACCTCTTCTCTGGCCTGTTCCACATCCAGCCCCTCCACTGTATTGAGTAGAAGTTCCCGCAGCATTTCCAGGGTCAGTTTTCCTTCTTCGGTATAGTGGCCGGTCTGCCGCATTCTGGCTTCCAGGTGGCTCAGTCGGATCTCAGGATGCTGTCCGATGTACCACACCATGTCATACCAGTCACGGCCCTTTACTCGATTCCGCCACTTCCTGCACAGGACAGCATGAATCTTCCCCGCGAACAGATCGGGCAGGCTGTAACTCCGCACAGCGAATGGAATCGGCTGTAGAACGTATTGCGTCTCTGTTTCGAATCCCCCGGGAGGGTCAATATCAACTTCCAGTTTGATCTTGAGGAGCGTATTGGCATGCATATCCCTCAGCAATTCCTCCGGAGCTTTAATCTCCAGGAGGTTAGTGAGTGTGTTACCCTTAAGGAAAGCGGATTCAATTGTGCTACGCTCCGTTCTACGAAATGGATGAAAATTCATATCGAATCCGAAGCTTCGTATTTCCCTTTTAAGGGCTTCACCCCGGGATTTCATTGAGAATGAAGGATCAGGCTTCAGAAGGCTGAAATCCATATCCTCGGAGAATCTATCGAAAGCATGCAATATTCTGAGGGCTGACCCTCCGTAAAAGGCAGCATGCTCAAAGAATTTACTCCTCCACATACCAAGAAGAGCTACCTCCTGCAGAATCTCCCGGAGGGCGTTTATATAGTCATCTCTTCTGCTGCAGCTGTACCTCTCAAGCATTCCGCGAACTGCGTCATGCATATCAACCCCCCGCTCGCCTGAGAAAGGAAACCAGATTATTTACTTTCATGGAAGCATACGATTCCGCAATGATATGCATTGCTTCCATATCAAGCCTGTCGAGTTCACCTGGCTCGATGCGCAGGTCTTCCGTCAGGTAGCCTTCATAATCCGATAACTTCCTTCCGCTGAATCTCCTGTCCGTCCATACCTTGTCGACAAGAGCTTTTTCCGGGGATGCTATCATAAAAGATGTACCGCTGAATGAATCGAGTATAGCTCCAATGCTGTACTTCGAATTCGGGAGAGTCCTGTAGGAAAATATACCTGAAGGTGTATCGAAGCTACGCGAACGCCTGGTAGTCACGGAAGTAATGGAGTATACGCGCTCAGGTATCATGCCGTAGTAGGAAAGCGCATAATCAAGGCTGACATATGAAGGTCCATAGATAAGATTGGCAAGGTACTCCATGGATATGGGCCCCCTTCTGTATGCCTGCCCGAAGCAGTACAGCCCCTTCTTCACGCGTACTATCCTGCTATTGGAAAGCATCCTGGTTACCGCATCTCTTGGCTTCCTGTAACGGGAGAGGCAGTTCATCAGAACCTGATAGTCAAAGACTTCTCCCGGCACCTTTTCGCGAAGACAGGTCATTACATCCATATTTCTATCTTTTCTTACAAGTATGTCCATCATTACTGGACATACTATACGTCTTTTACTTTAAGTGTGCAAGCCATGCCGAGCACTCTATGGGAATCCGTCAGTTAGGATTCCATCCACCCAGTATGAATACCAACGCTCGACATACCCATACCGGTTGCATGTCCTATAGCAGATGAGCTGCTTAACTCCCTGATCTCAATTTCTGACCAACCATCAGGCATCCAAATATTCTCCAAATCAGTTCCGAATACAGTAACTATTCCCTGGCTCTCTCAGATCGGTTTGCAGGATTTAAAGGATGGTCCAGATGAACCATTTTTCCATATCACCAAAAACATTGAGTAGTTGTCAAAATAGTAAGATTCATCTCAGCAAGCAGTAAATTATATTATGTTGTTATGAATGAAAAACCTGAAAGGATTAGATAATGCTTTCTCCCAAAGTGCCTTTTCAATCCACATGTCCCTGTGGATCCGGCAGGAAATACAAGAACTGCTGCTGGAAACGGGAAAATAGAGAATATGCCACAGGATGTTCCTCAATATTCAATGAAATTGTTAAAGTATACAGCTTCGTTGAGAATAACATGGAAAATGAACTGTTCTGGGTATCGGACGTTATCATGCATGAGCTGTACGAAGATTTCGACAACGATCTCATCGATAAGGTCGCGGATGAGATGGACACTTACATCATACTCAATATCAACGATATCTGTGCCTGTGATATCAGGCTTGATGATGGCAGCAGTGTCATTGATGTCTACCTTGATGAGCTTGACAAGAAGCTTCATCCCATGGCTCTGGAATTCCTCCGGAACTGGAAGGAGAGCAGCTTTTCTCTATTCGAGGTTACCAGGGTGAATTACGGAAAATCCCTGGACCTCAAGGATATGTTCACCAGAAAAACCTACACTGTTACCGAAAAAAGACTGTCTGAAACCGCTGCACCGCTGGATGCATTTATAGGAAGAATCGTACCTGTAGGAGATGAGTACTTCCTTCCGCCATCTTTTTTACCCGTTCATCCTCTGGATATAGATTCCATAATCCTTGATCTGAGGGAAACAAAGAAACACATGTGGGGTTCAAGAACCCTTACCTGGAAACGTTTCTTCAAGAAACACTGGGGTATATTGCACCAGCTCTGGCTTGAGCGATTACTCATCAAGTATAAAGTACCGAAACTTGTAAACATGGATGGCGATACGATCATGGCCTTCCGGCTCACATTCTTCCTGAAGGAAGGGAGCAGTTTCAAGGCAAACATGATTCTGAACTCCATTCCTGACATGAATAGAACCTCCGACACTACATTCGATCTTGTTGTGGATACAAGGGATCGCTTGGACACCACGCTTGATAATATTCTCATATCAACTTTCGAGCTGTCAGAAGAGAAACTGGTTGCGGAGGTGAATTCGGAGAACAGAGCAGAAAGGATCATTGCCCTGATCGAAGATAATCTGGGCGATCTGGTAGAAAACGTTGAACAGAAGCCAATACCATTCGATCCGGATGCAATGCATAAGAATCCAGAACAGGATGATATCCCCCTCGAAATCAAGGAAAAGATCATAACGGACTTCCTTGATGATCATTATACCAAGTGGATGGATATGCCCATTCCAGCTTTGAATGGAATGACCCCCTCGCAGGCTGCAAAGAAGCCTGGATCACGTAAGCAACTTATCCGGCTCATGAAGGAGATGGAATCACGGCCGTCTTTGGGGGGAATCGATTACGACACATCCTGGTTGTGGGAAGAACTGGGCTTGAATTAACCCTCAAGTGTTTTGCTGATTCTCCGTAGTCTTTAAAGAAATCGGAGGGTGAGACGGATCTGGATGTCTCTCCATTGATGGAGATGAAGCAGGTGGAAATCCCCTGAGACAATTACATCGGCATTTGCAGCTGTCGCACATTCTAGAATGATATTGTCATAAGGATCATCTTTCACGGTCAGGACTTTTCCTCTGACGAAACAATGTGGTATAGGTTATGATTAACTTTGCTGTTCGGTAATTATGGATTGTATTCCATTATTATTATGATATATTTGGAGTGTACTCCACTATAACCGAAGGAGGATAGTGAAGACAAGATACCTGCAAAGCATTATAGAACAGGACATTAACAACAAAATGGTTTTTCTTGCCGGTCCAAGGCAAGTTGGTAAAACCACATTAGCCAGAATGATAGCAACCGGATATTCCCGTACTGTCTATCTCAACTGGGATAATCCGGAACACAGACAGATCATCACAAAGATGCACTGGAGTCCGGACACGGAGCTGCTCATTCTGGACGAAGTTCATAAGAACCCGGATTGGAAAAACCTTGTTAAGGGTATCTGGGATACCAGAACCGGCAATATGCGCGTAATAGTTACCGGAAGTTCAAGGCTTAACATCTACCGCAGAGGTGGCGACTCTCTCTCGGGAAGATACAATCTCCACAGATTGCATCCTTTTTCTCTCAGGGAGTATTCGGCAGAGAACGGTGAGTCATTCAAATTGAAGGAAAACTCTCCTCCGGCACTTGCTTTCAATAGGGCGGCAGATGGGTTTGATCAACTTCTGGAATTTGGAGGTTTCCCTGAACCATTGCTTTCAGCAAATAAGCGACTCTGGCGAAGATGGAAACTGAACAGGTTCAAGACTGTGATTCGGGAAGACATCAGGGATACATCCGGAGTGACCCTGATAACAAAACTGGAAATGATGGGTAATCTGCTGAATGACAGGGTATGCTCCCCCCTGTCAATGAACTCTCTTGCACGAGATCTTGAAGTCAGTCCGAAGACCGTTAAAAGCTGGCTGGAAGTCTTCTGCGAAAACTACTTCATATTTAGAGTTCCCCCATACCACAAGAGCCTGCACAGGGCTTTGCGAAAGGAATCAAAATACTATCTCTGGGACTGGTCAGTAATTGAAGAACCGGGAAAACGATTCGAGAACCTTATTGCTTCCCATCTTCTGAAATTCTGCCATTTCATTTCCGATACATACGGTTACTCACTCAAGCTTCACTATCTCAGAGATACTGACAAGCGGGAAGTTGACTTCCTGCTTGTATGGGAAAACAGACCCTGGCTTGTGGTTGAATGCAGTCTGAAACCGGGAGGAGGATTTACTCCGCTACGGTACTTTGCCGATCGTCTTGAGGTTACAGAAAGGTATATGATTGTCGGAGAAAAAGATGTGGATTACCTTGAACACAATTCAGGAGTCCGAGTTATATCGGCAAACAGATTTCTGAACGCATTTGTGTGAATAAAATACATAGATCATAAATATCAGAGAACTGTGGCAATATTGCATAAATCGTAATCACTCAAGTGTTACTGGAGTGTTTGATCACGATCTAACATGAATTCACAATCCATGGACATACTTCATGTTATTATGCAGAACAAGTGTTATTATAACCGGAGAACAGAAATGCCAAGTATGGCTTTCATACGCATTCCGCTCTGAATGTTGTGGCTGCAAGTCTGAAGTTATTCTCCAGATAGCCCTGGAGAGTAAACAACTTTGGTTCTTTCCTGAAATGAAACAACCTGTACAGATAATACTTCTCGCTGTTTTGTTTTGAGAAATCAAGTTCATTCGGTGATACGAAGAAAGGTGTCTGCTTACCATACTTCGTTGTTTTAACTTCTATGTATCTGTCTTTTCCTGTTTCATCGAACGATAGAATATCAAAGCCTTCCTGGTCTCCTCTGGTTTCTGAAACTCTTTCGACCCGTTCGGCAAGATTCTCTTTTCCAAGGTAGATCAATCGCGCATGTTCGTAGTTAATTATGAAACGCTCTCCCGCTGAACCAAGAGCTGCGTTGGCGGCTTCCCGGGCAAGGTAGTTCGTTTTGGCTCTGTATTGTCGTTTCTCAAGTGAGATTTGCTTCTCCTGATGTATAACTGGTTCCGGTGGATTAACCAGAACAGCCAGAATGTTTTCTATAGTAGGAATTTCAACAGCTATTCCGACATCTGCTGCAATACTGTTAAGCAGTAGAACACTATCACCAAGGATCTCAATTATGATATCAGGGAAGAGTTTTCTCTGGTAATTCCCAAGCGGTTTGTAACCTGAAATGTAAGGACATCCCATTTCAATGAGGACCGCACTGATATTCTGGTGCTTTCTCTCGATGGAACTATTGGATCGATTGCTGAGTTGTTGAATCAGTTTTTTTCTATGTGCTGTTTTATTGTAATCAATGCCTTTGATCTCCGCCTGAAGCATAGTGAAATAGTCCTCGACTATCGCTCTGATCTCAACTTCCGACCAGGCATCAGGCATTCAAATACTCCAGATCAGTCAAGTTAATAGTGCCTTCTTGGAAAATACTTTTGTGCAGGTGAACGAGCTGTCCCTGTTCAGCTTCAAATTGTATTCTGAATTCCCAGTACTGCATATAAACAGATGCAGTTTTCTTAATCGCCATTTCATTGATTCATCAACTCCATTCATTAGACTACGTCACAATTTTCTCCGCAATCTTTGTAATAAGGGTTATCACGAATGGTGATCCGACTGAGGCGAAGAAACGTCTGACGTTTTTCGCGTCAAAAGGCCATACTGAGAAATTCGACGCAATCGTATAAAGCTCTTTCAGCTTTTCCAGTCTCTTGGACAGTGATGTGTGATCTCCTTCACCTGTTGAAAGTGAATTAACCGTCTCCCGGTAGAGCGATTCATACCGATGAGCCAGATGGAGCAATTCCTGTTCTTTCTCCTCTCTCATAATTTTATGAGCTGACATCAGTGGCAGGAAGAAAAACACAGGTGCTGAAGCCAAATAAAGGCAGATGCCTAGCACAAGTAAATGGGTTGTACTCAGACTCCCCGCCTGGTTAGCGGCCAAGGTTTCAAAACAGAGTACTAGACCTATAGCGGCAAGCATAATCCCGATTTTCGTATTGAATTCACCAATTGCTGATAATCCGCCACATTTATCCGGGTGGAAAAGCCAGAGCCTGATAGGTCTTAACTTCATAAGTCGAACAAGGAAGAAAATGGACACGATTACATTGTAAGAGAAAAAGACCAGCACGTATGAAATGAGAAACCAGAAAGGAGCCCTGTAGAACCTTGCTTCAGGCCATTTCTCAAGCCAGCCGGGTACATCGGAAATGCCTGAACCTTCATCTTCCTGATACTCAGTAACTGCAGACTGTTCTGATGAAGTATCTTCTTCGCGGTTCAATGCGATCTTGCCTATGAGAGTCGCCGCGGATACTGTTATTGCCAGTATGAGTATCCATTTCGCTGAATACACTTTACGGAACTTGCTGATCAATTCATCAATGCCCTTGGTGTCCTTAAAGATGCTTGATTTTCGAAGTTGTCTTATCAACTCTTCTATTCCATTTGGCATCCACGAATAGATTCCGAAGAAAACGGGTATCGCAAGCTGGAGCGCGATTGCTGCACTATCGTTGAGGTAATCGAAGTGCGCTGAAGTACCTATGCATGCTATTAGTGTAAGAAGAGCGGACACAAAGAACGCTGTTACCGCGAAGACAAACGGAGATAAGTGGAGTTTCCTGATGAACAGATACTGCATTGGATCGTAGTTCATAATTCCGATGCTGCTATTCATATCCATAGCAAACTCATCAGTCCTGTGAATTGAACACATAATGCTCCTGCTCAGTAAAACGTGTACTAGCTGCTTATCACATCCTTCAGAACAGCTTCAAGTTTGGTTTGGTTGTAGACTTTTCTGGGTTCCGCAGCTTCAGGATCTCTATCCCATTTAACGAGTCTGATCTCATTATCTGCAATTTCAATTGCTGTAAGACCCTCTCTGTAAAGAGCACATCCTGTATTAAAATAGCGTGGGAGGGCATCCCCCGATTCCTCCACAGATTCAATGATCATATTCCGTCGTTTCTCCCGCTGCAGGTCCTTCTTAATTTTCTGCATCTTAACTTTGATATCTTCAAGAATATCTGATGAAGCTTCTACCTTCTTCCGCTTCAACTTAAGCTCAAGATGCTTATTCCGCATCTGTAATCTCTCAGCAAAGGATAGGGAAGCAAATATCGCCCTGTGAGAGTGACCGCAGATCAGAATAACATTATTATCCTTGGCCCATGTGTACATGATTCGTTCGTAGTCCTTGCGAATCTTCGACATGGTTGATGGCTGCCTGTAGGTCCCCAGGAATTTCTTGATGCTGTTGATGGGTCCTTCAATGTAACGATAAAGACGGACAGGAATGCGACTGAGTGCGCTGTATCTGTCTGACTCAATGTTACCCTGATGTCCATGGAGCAAGAGTATTCGCGGGTGGTTCTCCCAAGTGAGCTTAATCGCCTCGGTGGCGGTTCCAAGTCGGAATGGCTGATTCTTGATCGGGTCAAGTGGAGAACACCATCTGTCATCATGATTTCCGAAAATCCGGTGTATTCGGTCATCTCCGAATGATTTTAACGCTCTGTATACTGTATCACCATAACATTCTTCGATTTCATGCGGGTCGAATTGCCAGAATTCCTCAATATCCCCGAGAAGCATAATAGAGAAACCTTTGGCTGAGTAATGTTCAAGAGCTGCAACTAATCCAGCTTTATTATCCCTGAAGTTATCAGCCCCTCTGCCGTTTCCCAGGTGCACATCGCTGATCATGGCATACTTGCATTCCTCAAGAGGGAGATTGGGAATACGCTTATCTAGCCAGATAGCTTTCAGCCGCTTCTTGGTAAGTTCCTCATCCTGTGACATAGAACTCCTTATCAGTTATGCAGGTATCTGTTATCAGACTATAAAAATGTACGCAGCATCGCAGAAATCCTGGTCTGACCATTTGCCCAGATATGTTTATTCCGATTAAATACGTAAATAAGAAGAGACTATACAATGAATGGTTATCTGATATTTGCTTCATGGAACCCTCATTTCGATGAGAGTATACTTCCGACTTGTTTATTCCGCAATATAAGTCTATGGTTTATTAGGTGTAGCTATAGTTATATGCACACTTGTTCAAATAACTTATATGACCATATGAAGGGAATAAATACGGAGAAGCACTGTTTCAAGAGTGATATTGAGCAGTTTTATTGTGTTGTATACTGTTGCGGAATCCACTATTCCTTATGTGTGTTACACCTGATATCGTATTCAGGTTTCGGTCCGGATTCATCACATGAGGATAATGATGATTTGCTATCTGTGAGGATTTAAACTAGCAGGAGGTTGTGATGAAACAGGTTAATATGGGGAGATATTCCCGACTCTGTAGCTGTGTTCTCGGAATGACGAGTATCTGCTTGTTTTTACTGACACTCGCTTCAAGTGGATGTATGGGTGGAGCTATCAGAAGCGGTGATATTGTTAACATCGAACTCACGAATGCGGTCAGTGCTTTCGATAATGCAATAGCATCCATAGGCAACAGAACAGGTGATATTCAAACCGTTCTTGATGATCTCAGGAACAGCCTGTCTGAAGAAACACACTCCTTACTTCTTGAAGAAATTTCAAATTTAATGCAGACTAATATCCTTGTTTCAAGTGCGGAATTCAGGTGCAACATTGAGTTTGTAAGATCTCGCATTGAACAGGAGCTTATTCGAATCAGGAACAGCCTGATTCGGGAGTTGAACAATCTGAGAATTCTACCTCCCATTGCCTTATCGGAGGAGTATCAAATGGAACCTTTCATTTCGAATGTGGTTCCAGGTGCCGTTGATATTGGATTAGACCCTCAAAGACGGAAGATGCTGGATGTTTTCGGTTTCGATTTCAGATCTCTTCCCATTACTGTTGAAGCGGTAGGATACGATGGACGGCGTGACATTTCCAGAGCCCTGGCCGTTATCGGAGATTATCGAATGGTTCTGGATCTCACTCGAAACGGTGCTGATCTTGATGAGAGTATCTACCAGATCGTTTTCAGCTGGAACCAGATTCCACAGTGTGTTATACCTGTTCTCAGTTCCATGATATTCGGGGAATGCAGCACTTATACAGCAATGACACAGAGGGATACGCTTTCGATCATTCCAAGGCACACAGGGGGGGATCAGGATTTTCATGGCAACGGACCTTGGATGAGATTCAAGTTCAACGTTTACGTGGATGTTGATGGTTCTTCTCTTAGGGCTGATTACTCTATAGAGGCTAATGAAAGCAGTTCCGCTCAGAATATCACTCCAGCTGGAGACTTTACTTCAGCTTACGATAGTGGTTCAATATTATTGTTTCAAGTATCCGAACCTGGAGAGAGGATAATCAGATTCAATTCGGAGGATAATCTGAATTTCTCGTACTATGACAGCGATCATCTGAATGATTCGTTTCTTTTCACCGAAACTGACCCCATTCGAGAGCTTGTATTCATCGGTGATCAAGACGGAGATGAAGCGGGTACACTAACCAGCGTTACAGCTTATATCAACGAAATCGAAATTATTATCGAGCGACGCCAGATGTAACGAAACGCGAATACAGCAAAACTGGCTTCAGATGTTCAATAGGTGCCTATTTCCTCCTGTATTTATCTATATCCGCCTTCAGGGCAAACCCGGATTTATCTTTCATCAACGGGCCTTTTGGCGCTCTTGTG
>CBDVBK010000071.1:0-15616 GCA_965372215.1 uncultured bacterium
GTCAACATCAAGGTTCAGAAGATCACCTATATGCCAGTACAGCGCATCCTCGATCTCCTCCTGGTGCCGGGCCAGAAGATCCATCGCTCTGTAGAGGTGATGAAGCTGCAAATCCTTCCCCTCAGGGAAGTAGACATCCTCAGCAAGCCATTGTTCATAACAGCACAGCTTCGAGGAGGGAGCAAGGCATCTGTTCGCGACCATGGCGAAGATCGCTCTTTCGAATGGTACGGAACGATCCTCTTCCTTCACCGCATGCTCAAGAATTTTGCGTATTCCAAGCTTCTCCCATAGTTCGCTTACCGCATGGAAGGCTCCATGCTCCCAGCTGTCCTCGAACTGCCAGCCGTCCAGTTCGCCAAGCTCTTCCAGAGACAACCTTCTCCGTATGCTGGCAGCAAGTTGCTTGAGTCTATTGCTGTTCTCTTCGTTCACCCGGCCAAGGCTGCAGACAACCCTGGTCTGGGACATCTGCTTCTCACGGTTCCAGTAATTCTCGACCATCTGGAAGTAGGAGACCTTCGATCCATCTTTGTTCATTCGGGATGTTGTTCTTATATGCATAGTATCTAGATAATAGTAAGCATCATATTAGATGTCAAGTAGTAAATAGTACTACTGTGTATCTATGAGTTTTGAACTGTGTGGCTATGTCTTGAAGGTGCTTTTCAAATATATCAACAACTTACGGAATTGGAGATGAGGTGTGTGGTACTTCTCGTGTCAAACACAGGCTTGACATTGTAAGACCCTACTCATATATTCGGAACATGGCACACTTACACAAGAAGATGAAAAAGGGTAGACCCTACTACTACATACGTGAGATGAAGCGGATTAATGGAAAACCGAAGGTAACTTCACAGATTTACCTTGGTTCTGTTGATACAATGCTCAAGCGGTTCCAAGAGGCCGAATCCAGGGGGAAGCCCCTGAAGGTGGCATCCAGACAGTTTGGCGCTCTGTTCTTATTGAACGAGCTGGAAAAGGAACTGGATACCATTGGAATCATTGATGGAATTGTATCGAGGGGTGTGAGAGAAACGGGTTCAGGTATTGGAGAATACTTCTTCTATGCATGGATCAACAGACTGATAGCTCCCAGAAGTAAAAGGGCACTGTCGGACTGGTACAAACACACGGCTATCCAGGAGATCCGTCCTGTGGATTTGTCTGAGCTGACATCCCAGAGATACTGGGACAAATGGGAAAGGCTGAGCAAGGAGGACATCGAGAAGATCGGTGAAGCATTCTTCAGCAGGGTATGGGATCAGCAGCCGCTGCCAGCGGAATGTCTGCTGTTTGATACTACGAACTACTACACATTCATGAACAGCCGGACGAAGTCGGAACTGTGTCAGCGCGGTCACAACAAAGCAGGCCGCCACAATCTTCGCCAGGTTGGACTTGCTCTTCTTGTAGACAGGGATACTCACTTACCTCTGTATTACAAGGCGTACGAGGGTAACAGGCATGATTCCAGGCTGTTCAGGCATGTTGTAGATGAGCTGTTCGGTGTTATGTGTGGCTTCAATCAGACGAAGCAGCGTCTTACGGTGGTCTTTGACAAGGGAATGAACAGTGATGATGGAATACACAGTATAGATGATCACACCCGGATCCACTTCATTACCACATACTCACCGTACTACATTGAGGATCTTGCCGGAATAGATCTGAAGGTATTTTCACCTCTGGATATCCGCAAGAACGCAGAACGGAGTGCGGAAGACCGTATACTGGCTTACCGGACCCGCAGCGATCTCTGGGGTCAGGAGAGAACAGTAGTAGTTACCTACAATCCCAGAACAGCGCGGAAGAGGGCTTACACCTTTGAGAAGAAGCTGGAGTCCATCCGCGAAACCCTCCTGGAATACAGATATAAATACAGAGAGCAGCGTCCACACTGGCGTAACTCGGAATCAGTAGTAGACAGGTATCATCGTGACTGCGAGAAGCTTCATATCTCCTCGAGGTATTACAATCTGGAGTTCAGCGGTATTGAGGGTAATCCCGATATGAGCTTCCGTAAGGATGTTTATCAGGTAACCAAAGCTGAGAAGCTCTTTGGCAGGAATGTAATTGTTACTGACAACCATGACTGGTCAACTTCAGAGATCGTGCAGTTATCACTTGACCGGTACGGGATCGAGAATCAGTTCCGGTCGAGCAAGTCAAAAGATCATGTTCGTTTGAATCCGTTCTATCACTGGACTGACAGCAAGATAAGGTGTCATTTACTCACATGTGCTATCGCTCTTACCGTACTCCGGCTCCTTGAGCTGCGGGTTAACAGAAGCAGGAATGAAAAAGACAGGCTCAGCGGTAAGACGATTCTGGAAGAGATGTCGAACCTTGACTCGGTCTGGCTCTGGTACTCTGGTAAGAGAAAGCCGGAGCGGATGATTGAGTCCCCCACGAAGACCCAGGCTGATGTACTGAAATCGTTCGGCTGGGAGATTATCAAAAGTGGGGTCTTACAGGAGTGTGTTCGCTAATGCAATGCAATACAGTCTGTTATAAGGACAGTAAAGGATCATCTCTTAAACTTCTGTTATACTACTTGATGATATGCGTTTTGGAATGGGAATAAAATAACTGCTTGATTCGTGTACGGATACGAATATATCCCTTAGCCCTGATAATCCAATAATATATGCGAGGAAATCTTAGTACAAAATCAAGTAACATATTCATTTTATGTGGTATTTTATAAGTTATAAAGCTATTATGTGTAATCACTTGAGAGATTTCTCGCTTAGTAGTAAGTCCTCTCGTGTAGTCATTTATAAGCGCATAGGTAATGCTATTCTTGAAGTCAATTATTTTCTTTTTCAGCGGGAATAACATCTCTTTTGAGGCGAGATTGTACGCGTATTCATGCACCCTAAACTGATACACGTAATTTTTCCCGTTGAAAGACATTTGCTGTGAATTCTCACAATTGTGTAATCTATATTGAACCAGCGGATCTGATATTAAGTATATTTTTGTTGACAATGTATTAATAACACACCACAAATATCCATCTGCGCAGGGTCCAATTTCTTCATCGAACAGTAAGTTGTTACTTCGTAAAAAATCCATTCTGAACATTACAGTAGGACACGATAAGCATAACTCTCCATATTGATTAAAATATTCATACTTAGAGAAAATGACATCCTCATATATAGAATGTTCTCGCTCTTTAATGGATTTCCCATATTCATCCATTAACTCAATGTTTGAAGCGACAATTGAAACATCTTTGTTATTGTCTAATATATATATTTCTCTTTCAATAAAGTTGGATTTCATGATATCATCACTATGAAATATAACAAGATAATCAGTATCAGTAGAGTTTATAATATCATTAAAGTTTGCAAATGCACCTATGTTACTATCGCGTTTAACGCATTTAACATACTTATATTTACTTGCTAAAAGTAAAGTATTGTCAATGGAACAGTTATCATAAATAATAGTATCAAAATTTTTGTAAGTTTGAGACATTATACTATCCAAAGTAGCAACAATCGTATCAGAGCTATTGTATGTAGGTATGGCAACTGTTAATTTACTCATACTATCACATTCAATGGAATACCGCAAGTATTCTCAAGAAGATTCGCCCGGTTGTAGGTGGGAATACCGATGGATAGCAGTGGTTTATTCATTGGTTTCGATGAGTCCTTTGAACATGTGTGGTTTCACGTTCCCTCCATCTCAATAGGCTTGGCGAACGGCTCCATCTCGGTAATTGGAAGACCGAAGGCAATCTTAGGATAGGCATTTGCGAAGGTATCAATCATCACATTCAGTAGAAAAGGTTTTGCAGGATCATGCCACATGGCACTCAAGGCTGTCGACAAAAGCTCTGGCTCATCAACAGAAGCAGCTTCAATCCCGTAAGCTCTGGCAACTTTTGTAAAATCCGGGGCTGAGTAACCCCATAGAGTGGATTGATATCTCTCATCAAAGTAGCTTTGCTGGAACTGTCGCACCATACCAAGGCATTTGTTATTAAGTACAACCATCTTCAGAGGTAGCTTATTCCGTACGATAGTCTGAAGTTCCTGAATATTTACCTGAAACCCACCATCTCCAGCAATCACAACCACCGGTGAACTCGGCTTTGCAAGTGCAGCACCAATTCCAGCTGGTAAAGCAAACCCCATTGATCCCATTCCACCGGAGGTCAGGAAGCGCTGTGTGCTTGTTAGGTCCAGAGACTGGGCCGCCCACATCTGGTGTTGACCAACATCGACTAAGTAGGTGGTTGCTTGCTGCGAAGTGGCAGATAGAATATGCATGAACTCGTTGGGATTAATACCTCTAACTCCTGCTAGTTCAGCAGTGTCCGGCCAGCTTTGTCTTAAGTCAGCGATTTCAGCCAGCCACTTATGCCTTGAAGTAAAACTGAAGCTCGGAGTTTGATTTAAAGCCTCATGCAAAAAAGCCCGTAGATCGGTATTAACAGCGATACAGCCACGGACGCGATTATTGATCTCGCCTTCTTCTACATCCACATGGTAAATAATCCGATTGCCCTTGAATGCCTCAGTTTCAGATCCAGTCTGGCGAATGTCCAAGCGGCTGCCTAGTACAAGCACAAAGTCAGCTTGTCCCATGGCTAGGTTCACCCAGCGGTTGCCATAGCTCCCAATCATCCCCACGCGCATCGGATGCGAATGTGGCAGTACATCCACTGCCATCATCGAATTCACGACTGGAGTCTGAACATGATCGACAAACTCACGGAAAAGCTCAACTGCTCGGCCTGTCCGCAGACCGCCTCCAGCTAAGATGAGAGGTCGCTTTGCACTCTGTAAATCGCTCAACAATCTATTGACAAGAATGGGCTCAGGCTGCTGAGTCTCTTCAGGAATGATTAGGCAAGGATTGACAGTGGAAATGTTTGCACGCTGGACATCCATCGGTATATCCAACAGCACAGGCCCGGGGCGGCCTGACAGTGCTATGGAGAAGGCCTGCGACAGCAATGAAGGAACAGAATCAGGGTCTTGCACACACCAAGCTGCTTTGGTAACAGGTATTGCCATTGAAACGATATCTGTTTCCTGAAAGCCGAGCTGACGAACCAGACGATCTCCCTTCAGCTCACTTCGGTTGACTTGACCAGTGATGAAAACAGCAGGTGTCGAGTCATAGTAACAACTGGAGATTGCTGTCAACAAGTTGGTGGCACCTGGGCCGCTGGTCGCCATTGCAACGCCCGGAACCCCTGTTATCCTCCCGTAGGCTTCAGCCGCGAAAGCAGCAGCCTGTTCGTGGTGAACACTGATTACTTTAATGCTATTCTGACGATTGAGCGAGTCCAGTAGATGTGTGATCATGCCACCAACTAGCTCGAAGACGTGGGTAACGCCCTGAGCCTCTAGAACCTGAGCAATGTAATCAGATGCTTTCATATGTCTCCTTGATCAATGCAAAAAAACCACACAACTGCTCTAAATAGATCATCAATTGTTCAGAATTCCTTCAGCTTTCTTGTGGCTCTGTGGAAAGTTAAGTCTGCCATAAATCGAAATTCGCTTAAAGACCTACAACTATTTACCTTTTAAGTGCCGAGCGAATGCACGCGCAGATATAGGCGACCTGGTCGCGCTTTAAACAGCCACCGCTGGGTAAATTAATCCCATTGTCGCCTATGCGACTGGCAGTGGGTTGTGGGGTCTGCGGATGTGCCCAAATGGGGTACTGACTAATAGCTGGAAAGACAGGGCGGGTGTCTACATTGTGTTGACGAAGAGAAGACCGCAGATCGTCGCGGCTGAGGCTAGCGTTTTCGTCCAGCAGAATGCTGGTCATCCAGTATATGCTGCGTGCCCAGGAAGCTTCGTAGTTGAGCTTTATGTGGGGAACTTCTGCCAATCCTTCGGCGTACCAGCTGAAAATCCGGCGTTTTGCCTCAATCAGTTCGTCTATCCGCTCGATTTGGCCCAGCCCTAAGGCAGCCTGGACATTGGACATTTTGTACTTCCAGCCCACATCGTTGATCCAGAAGGTGCCCGGTGTGCGCCCCTGGTCCCACAATGTGTAGACTTTCTTGTAGAGCGTTTCATCGTTTGTTACGAGCATGCCCCCTTCACCGGTAACGGCTAGCTTGGCACCCTGAAAGCTAAAGGCGGCAAAGTGACCAAAGGTTCCGGTTCTCTGGCCGCGGAACTCGGCCCCGATAGCCGGCGCTGCATCCTCGACAACATAGAGGTTGTGAGCTTTGGCAATTGCCATGATCTTATCCATCTCTGCAGGATGGCCATAGAGATGAACTGGAATAATAGCCTTGGTGCGTGGAGTAATGGCCTCTTGCAGAGATGCTGGATCAAGACACCACGTCCATGGATCGATATCAGCAAAAACAGGGGTAGCACCTGTGTAAACGACTGCATTTGCGGTGGCAACCCAGGTGATATCGGGCACCACAACTTCGTCGCCTGGGCCGATTCCCAAAGCGGCCAGTGCAAGATGGAGTGCGCCGGTACAACTGGATGTACTTAGTGCGTACTTCACTCCCAAGTATTCAGCAAAAGTGGATTCTAAACGTTGGATGTATTTGTTCCACTCAGCGTTCCAGCCATATCGGGCTGCATCAAGAGTGTAGCTAGCCTCACGAGCAGAGATTGAAGGCCCTGCGGTCAGGATAAGTTCAGAACCGATGTCAGCTCGCTGTGGTGCATAGTGCATTTTCTGGAAGAATCTGTCCGGAGGGGCGTTGTCGCCGTCAGATATGGCATCAAAAGAGACGGTAGAACCGCTTGCATGACGGCGCAGGGGAATCAGTGTCGCATCTTGGAAGCCAAGCTGGCGATAGAACTCGACGGCGTGGTTATTATCGCTAAAGACCCTTAGGGAAATGCGGTTAGCCACAACCACCTCTTCACCCCAGTTTATCAAAGCGAGCATAGCAGCGCTCATGATGCCCGGTGTAGTATCTTTCTCGCCTCGCACAACATTATCAATTTCCATCTCCATGGCTTCATTGATCGAGTTTCCATAGCCCAAATGGCCGATCTGGTAGCCAACTTTGTCAACCACTAGGAACAATATGCGGTCTTCTGCATCAAGCACACGAGAGCGTAGCCAGGTGCGGGTACCCTCTAGTGTAACCGGAAACTGTGTAGGAAAGGCAAAGGAGTTCTCTTCACGCCAGCGCGCAAAGCGGGTGATAAGTTCCTCGTCATGAGTATGTAGTTCACATACAGGAAGCAAGAAGCCCTGGCCAGCGGGAAGAACAATACTCTTTGCAAAAAGATCATCCAAACGATTGGTCTCTTTGAGAAAGGCGAAGTTCTTTCTCACAGAAGCCTTGTAAACACATAGTGAGCGATCCTCGTGTCGGATTGGGGAGGTTATCGGATTAAACATCTATCAACTCCTTGCTTCAGAATGGAGCACATCGATGGTGTATTGCAAAGCCGACATTTGAAGCCCTGGGTAAAGCCCAATCCAGAAGACATTGTTCATAACAAAATCCGAGTTGACCAGTTCGCCGACCACCCGATGCGGTAATTTGAGGTAGGCTGGTTGACGCACCAAGTTCCCGCCGAAGAGTAATCGGGTACCAATGGCGTTGTGGTGGAGAGTGTCAATGACCATGCACCGGTCGAAAGGCGCTCCAGGCCGCACTGCAAGGGGAAAGCCAAACCAACTAGGCTCACTTCCTGCGGTTGCCTGTGGCAAGATGAAAAAGTCTTTCAAGTCTTTCAGTCCATCGTACAGTATTTCAAAGTTGCGCTGGCGTGATTTGATGAAGGCGGGCAGCTTCTTGAGCTGTGCTACTCCAATCGCTGCCTGCATGTCGGTCAATTTTAAATTATAGCCAATATGTGAATATGTGTATTTATGATCATAGCCGTCGGGTAAGTTGCCAAGCTTCCAGCCAAAGCGTTTGTCGCATGTGTTGTCCTTCCCTGGCTCGCACCAGCAGTCTCTACCCCAGTCCCGGAAGGACTCCACCAGTTTTTTCAGAACAGGATCATTTGTCAACACGCAGCCACCTTCGCCCATAGTGATATGGTGGGCAGGATAAAAACTCACGGTGGCAAGATCACCGAATGTTCCTACAGGTCTACCGTTGTAGGTTGCGCCAACAGCGTCACAGCAATCCTCTATCAGCCAAAGGTTGTGCTTCCGAGCAAAAGCAGTCACGCCGTCAAGATCGAACGGGTTGCCTAATGTGTGGGCCAATATCACGGCCTTAGTGCGGTCACTCAGAGCCGCCTCCAACTGACTGATATCAACATTGTAAGTTGGTATTGTGACATCAACGAACACAGGTACCATTTGGTTTTGGATGATAGGATTTACTGTCGTCGGGAACCCAGCGGCGATTGTAATCACTTCATCGCCTGGCTGAAGTCGTCGCTCACCCAATTCCGTGGATGACAAGCAAGATAAAGCAAGCAGATTGGCTGATGAACCTGAGTTGACAAGAATAGCGTATCGCATACCAAAGAACTTAGCGAAATCACATTCGAATTCCGCCGCAAAACGACCAGTCGTTAACCAGAAATCAAGAGAAGAATCAACTAGATATTGAAGCTCGGTCGCATCAAATACTCTTCCAGAAACCGGAACAGGAGTCTCTCCTGGTATAAAATCCTTCACAGGAAAGGCGACAGCGTAGTACTCAGCCACCTTATCGCGGATGTGTGACCGTAGTTCTTCAGCCCGGCTATTTATCACGGAAGAACTCCTTGTACCATTCTATAGTTCTTTCTAATCCACCGCTAAGATCGAACAACGGTGACCAACCGAGCAACTCATGAGCTTTTGCGGCGCTGAGGTACTGATGCTTGATCTCGTTGCTCGCCTCGTTGCGCACATCAGGCCGAAGATCTGACTTCATTAGTTGAGAAATCAAATCTACAAGCTCCAGCACAGTAAGTTGCTGCTCGTTTGAAAAGTTGAACGCCTGGCCTCTAAGTTCCAGGGAATTGGCCAATTTTTCAGCTAGAAGCATATAAGCCGCGGTGCCATCTTCAACATAGAAATAGTCTCGCAAGAAGCTGCCGTCTGATCTAATCACTGGCCTCTGCCCGCGTAGAATTGAACGGATAGTCCCAGGTACTATCCTGTTCCAGTTTAGATCCCCACCTCCATAGAAGTTCCCACAGCGGGTGATTGCAACGGGTAGCTGATAGCTGATAGCATATGTATTTGCAATCAGGTCGGCACACGACTTGCTGACATCGTAAGGGTGGCATCCTTGGAGCGGAGTGGTTTCGTCATAGGGCAATACCTCCTGATCTCCATAGGCTTTATCTGAAGAGGCAACAACAATTTGGCCAATGCTTGGGCTGCGTCTGCATGCTTCAAGTAAGCTCCATGTGCCTCCAATATTAGTTTCGAATGTGGATATTGGGTTACGATTGGCGATGCCGACAATGGTCTGTGCTGCCAAATGGAAAACCGTGTCAATTTCATACTCACCCAGAACTCGCTCCAGGAGGCTTTGGTCCCGCACATCACCACGCACCACCTTGACCCGTTCAATTATACCAGTGCGTATCATCTCACTCTCGGGTACCCAATCGCGGACAAGGCATACTATGTCAGCCCCATTGCTCAACAAGCGCCGGACGAGCCAGCTTCCTATAAGGCCTGTAGCACCAGTGACAAAAGTCGGTCGGTCAAGCCAGAAGCCGGATGGTTGAATGTACTCCGCTTTGGAAAGATTATTCATGTTCATTTCTTATCTCAATAGCCCACGGGGCTTTATGTGTATTCCAGAGTTCGTTAAGGTGCAGGTACTCTCGGTATGTGTCCATCGCATAAAAGAAACCATTGTGCCGGTAAGCCATCAACTCGCCATCATGCGCCAACCTCTCCATCGGTTCTAGTTCCAGAATGCAATCTGGTTCAGCACTTAAATAATCTAACACGCGACGATCGAAAACACAGAAACCAGCATTTGCCCATCCATTGATTTGAGGTTTTTCTGCAAAGCTCTGTACTTGCCCTTCGTTACTCAACTCCAGCATTCCGAATCGTGAAACCGGACGCACCGTAGTAATAGTTGCCAAGCGGCCATGTTGCCTGTGGAATTCAACCAATTCTCTTATGTTTAGATCGCTTAGGCCATCGCCGTATGTTACCATGAATATGTCATTGTTAATGTAACGTTCTACAAGTTTAACGCGAGCTCCCGTCATTGAGTCTATCCCTGTATCCGCTAATGTGACATTGTAATCCTGTTCATCATGGGCGCTGTGATAGCTGAGAGAGGTTTTCTTGCCGAGGCAGATTGTGAAATCGTTGTTCATGGCCTCATAATTCAGAAAGTACTCTTTGATCATTTGACCACGATAGCCAAGACACAGCACGAAGTCACGGAACCCATGATTAGCGTATTGCTTCATGATATGCCACAGAATCGGGTGTCCTCCAATTTCTACCAGCGGCTTAGGGCGATATTCTGTTTCTTCGCGTAGGCGAGTACCTTGTCCGCCACATAGAATTATCGTTTTCATGCATCCTCCACTAAATTAAGAACGCAGACCCTGTCACCCAAACGCTGCGTTTGCCAAGCCAATTTTGGTCTAACAACCCCAAGCCATCCGCCAGTGTATTCCTGCCGCATAGCTCCTGTTTCATGCACTGTGAATGCCAAGGCGTCCTGTAAAAAAAGCTCAATACTTGCTGTAGAGAGTAAGATTACATTGATGCTGTAACGGCCTTCGTTCAGGAAATTTCCCGGTAACACACAGGTCGTGCGAAACAAACCCGACGGGTAGTGTTTGCCGAACCAAGAATCGCATATTAGATTGGCTGAAGGCATGTTAGCTGAAGCTAACACTTCTACGCCCATTGAGCTGAGCAAGTGAATACTGACGTGCAACTTTGTTTCTGGCTTCAGGTTCCAATACTCAATCTCAACCATGATATCTTTTTGAATGTCCACATCGCTTGATACTTCCCCATTAGATACAATACGAATAGAGTGCAACCGAACCGTATCGTTTCCTGGCGCAGTCTCCGGATTTGACCAAACTGCATCGCCCTTACATTCAGCACCGAGCGTGATGTATTGACTGATTACACTACTTGAGGAATCGTCCAATCGTATACTCCCATCGACCAGAAGAACTGTCCTAGGGCAAAGCTTGGATATCGCTCCCATATTATGGCTCACAAATAGTACTGTTCGGCCTTCACGCGCAACATCCCCCATCTTGCCGAGACACTTCTTCTGGAATTCAGCATCGCCGACTGCCAGAACCTCATCAACAACCAGTATCTCCGGTTCCAGGTGTGCCGCCACAGCAAACGCCAGACGCACATACATACCTGAGGAATAACGCTTGACAGGGGTATCAAGGAACTTCTCAACCTCAGCGAAGGCAACAATTTCGTCAAACTTTCGACGAATCTCCTTCCGTGTCATCCCCAAGATTGCCCCATTAAGATAGATATTCTCGCGACCGGACAATTCCGGGTGGAAACCAGTGCCAACTTCCAGCAGGCTGGCAACCCGGCCCCGCATTGTAATTCTTCCTTCGGTGGGTGGCGTAATCTGCGAAAGAATCTTGAGGAGAGTACTTTTCCCTGCACCGTTTCGACCAATAATCCCAACGGCCTCGCCCTCATTGACGCTGAAACTCACATCCTTCAGTGCCCAGAAATCGTCTTGTTTCTGCTGGACATGTTCTTTCCCCCGCAGAACATTCCAGACATGCTTCGTTTTATGTGCGACACTGTCGCGTAAAGACAGATACGGTTCCCGAAGCGCACCGATCCGGTACTTTTTACCAAGGTTTTCAATTTCAATAATTGGATTGCTCATCAGGCAATATCCGCAAAATAGCGTTCTGTAGAACGGAAATGGCGTAAACCTATGACCAAGTAGACAATGCTCATCAGAAGGGAGATCCACAATACCTGCCAGTCAAATTCTGATTGTCTGAGAAGCCCTGCACGGGCATTGGAAATGACACCTGAAATCGGGTTCAGCCAAGTCATTGCTATTTTTGCCCAGGGATAATTGTCGAGCATTGATACTGGATAGATTACAGGGGTAATATACATCATAGTACGAATAAAAAAGGGCAATGCATGTCGCACATCGCGATACTTCACATTGATGGAGGCTAGAAACAGACCTATGCCCATGGCGCACATAATGCAAGTCAACAGCAAAATGGGGAATGTCAGCAAGCCTATCAATCCTGGGGTGAAACCATACCATACCATCATACCAGCAAGAATGATCAAGGCGATGATGAAGTCAACCAGTCCCGTAGTCGCGGCAGTCGCTGGAAGTATAAGACGAGGAAAATAGATTTTTTGTACCATGCTGGCATTAGCAACCAAAGAATTACTAGCAAGAGTCACTGTTCCCGAAAAGTACAACCAGAAAAGCTGTCCGGTATAAAGAAATATGGGATAGGGGGTTCCATCGCCACTCTGTATGCCTGCCATTCGATTGAAGATGAAAGTAAATATAATCATTGTTATAACTGGTTGCAGAACAGCCCATAACACACCGAGAACAGTCTGCTTGTATCTTACCGAGATATCACGCCAAGCCAAAACGAGAAAAAGATCCCGATAACGCCAAAGTTCCTTCCAGTTGATTCTGGTGAGTCGACCCGGTGGTGAAATGGTAAATTCTGTTTTCAAAACAATGATCCTATCTTGGAAATACTCAGTAAACCCTTGACGAGAAATCTATCTATTAAACCACCTTTTGACAAGACATGAAGAATAAAATAGCACGGATTTGGGAAGTATTCCTCTGTGATGCTGATCCGGTAAATGCTGAGACTTGTGAAAATCTGAGTCTCTGTTTTATTTTTGATACAATTGTCTACAATATGGGTTGCTTGTTATATTTATATATTCTTGACAATCAGTTCAAATATTGAAAGTTACTAGAAAACATAAATATAATCAGTTTTAATTTATCCGAAAGAGAAATGTACGAGATTAGTGGAATAAACAAAAACTATAGGGTAAGATTTGATCCAGATAGCTGCGATTATAGCAAATTGTAAGTATTGAAACGCACAAATTGATATATGGATAGCGGTATCTAACTTCTGTTTTACACGAGAAGTACCACACACCTCATCTCCCATTCCGTAAGTTCAAACCTCCTATCATCACTTAAAGTCTAATACAACTTATCCAGTATCGAAGACCATACGGAGATTAGTTCCTGGATAGCATCCGGTTTGTATCGCTGGCATAATGAACGAGAACTTAATTTGCTGTGTTGCTTCACATGAAATTTCCCTTATTTTCTGAGATAGAATAATTTTGTTGTTTTAAGAAGGAGTAATACCATGCTGAGTTTCCTGAATATTGTTTTGTGTATTCTTGTTTCCGGTGTTCCATCTGAGGATGGGACGCTACTTGACAATTTTGAGAGCTTTGATGCCGGCAGCGGTGTTACCGTTGATCAGCTGCTTCCTTTTTGTGGTTCATTTCGTATTGATACCATCTGCGATATTGAACCCGGGGTTGTTCCTGAGGGTGATTACCTGATGGATATTGCTTTCAGTGGTGATGGGTCGAAGGTTCTTGTCTGTAACTACATGACTGAGAACATCACTGTCATGGACTGGGCCGGCATGTCTATTGATACAACCTTTGTTGTTGATGGGTATCCTGGAGGTATCCGTTGTTCTGATGACTACGCGGTTGTTGCGGTTCCCTTTTCGGACAGGATTGATGTATTCGATCTTACGGATTATTCTCTTGTTGCTTCATTTGCTTCAGGGGAACAGCCCTGGGTTGTTCGAATAAGCGATGATGGCAATTACGCTTACGTTGGTTGTGATATTGATGATGTCTGCGAAGTTATTGATCTTACTTCACTGACGCATTCTTTGACCATTGTCGATTTCCCGGTGTGGCTCACAACTTATGGCTGGGGAAGTGAGGCCAATAGATTCTATGTTAAGTTCTCCGGTTTTGAAGTAACTCCGAATGGAGAGCATCTTGTTGTTGGGAACGGCGATGCTTTACTGATGTTCTTCAATACTTCCACAGGGGTGCTTGAGTATAGCGGGACCCTTCCTGAATGTGACAACATAGCTTTCTCCGGTGATGGAGAGTTCCTTATTGCTCTTTCCACCGTTAATCCAGTTGAACTTTTTCAGTTTGACATGAACGCAATGATACTCGTTAATTCTATGGTGATTCCCGGGCATACTATCGGCATGACCAGGGAAATTGCGGTTAACCAGGATGGTTACAAGGCATTTATTTCAACGAGTGGCAATACAAGCACACTGGTGGATTACACAACGGGTTCCTGCACTACATTTACTGATACGTACTCGGCATTCTGGGTTGGGGTTTCTCCTGATCATTCTCTTGCTGTGAGCGGTCAGTACAGGTACTCCATTATCGATTTCGCTACGGAGACGATGGTTGCCCAGCACCAGGGGAACAGCCAGTACATTGGCTGCGTCTCTCCTGTTGCTAACCATACGGCAAGTTACGCTCCCACAAACCATGAAGGGGCTTATTTCTACACCTTTGACGGGTCTTCAGCCACTTACAGGGGTGATGTCCTGTCAGGATCTGCTGTTGAGGGGGATGGAACAAGAAGGGCTGAGATAGCGCCGGATGGTTCTGTTTGTGTTGTTTCCAATACCATGTCGGACAATGTGAGCATTATCGATCTTGTTACTCTTGAGGTTGATGCTGTTCTTGAGATCGGAGACAGGGTTCAGGATGTTGCGATAACTTCCGATTCAAAGTGGGTGGTTGTATGCGGCTTCAACTCCAATTCCGTTAAGATCATCGATCTTGATACTTATACAATAGTTGCTAACGTTCCTACCGGTACAAGATCTTCAGTTGTTTCCATTACTCCCGATGATGGTTACGCGTACGTCGGGAATGTTTCTTCGAATACAGTTTCAGTAGTACAGCTTGATGGTGCTTCGAGTACTGAGATAGCTGAAATGTCATGCGGTGTTATTGGTGTTGTCTGGGCTGCATGCGGTGTTACGAGCGATGTTCGGGTAAGCCCTTCAGGTGATTACTGCCTTGTGGCGGCATCCTTTGACGATAAGGTGAAAGTGATCGATACAGCTACCAATACTATCGTAGCAGATCTTACAGTCGGTGATTTTCCGCTGCAGATAGCATTCAACTCAGACGGATCCCGTGCGCTTGTGACCAATTACATCGGTGACACCTACTCACTGATCAATGTCGACGGGGCTTCTTCCTCTGTTGTAGGAACATGGAGCGCAGGGGACGGTCCGTTGCGGGTAGCCTACGATGCCATTTCGGACCAGTTCGCCATGGGCCTGTACTCGGACAAGGCTGTAAAGACTGTTGATCCCGCAACAGGAAACATTACCGGAACCTACAGCTATGCCAGTTCAGGCAGCGTCATAGATGTTGATTACGCCTGTGACGGGGCTTTGCTGGTGCTGACTGCTCCGGGCACCTCAATTCCATGCAGACTGCATCGGGATGGTGTGTTCGAGGATCTCTCTGCAAGTGCTGTGTATTTTGATTACAATGAGTTCTATATGGGGAGTGATTGCGAGGTTGCCATAGCCACTTCTCCGGGGCCGGATTACGCGATGTACGTGAAATACACTGCCGTCGGCATTGAGGAGGGTGAGATCGGGATGGCTGG
>CBDVBK010000072.1:0-15152 GCA_965372215.1 uncultured bacterium
CAACAGATACTCCTAAATTAACAGGAACTATAGAATTAATGGAAGTATATGGTTGCAGTTTAACCCCTGAAACTGTATCCCTGCTTTATTCCAATAAACTCTACACAGGCTTCGTAAATGATGGACTTGTCCTCTTCGCCGATTACACCCGTAAAAGTTCCCGTAATCTGGCTAGGGAATATGGGGATAATGTAGTTCTTAACGGGGCTTTTAACGATTGGACTGGAGATGTTCCTGATGGGTGGACAAGTGATGCTGCTTCACCGGTTACTATTATTGAAGAAGTTGATGGGGCTTGTCGTCTATATTCTAGTGACGGTACTAATGTTAGATTAACCCAATCGATCAGTTTAACAGCCGGAACTACTTACCGGGTTTTGATGGATGTTTTGTCTACAAGTGGGGGTTGGCAAGTATGGACAAACACTTCTTCGTTCAATGAAACTAGTTGGGCATTTATCGTGGGGAGTAATACATTCACCTTTGTTGCCGACGGAGCTGAGGTTTATATCCAAGTTAAACGTTCAGTAGCTTGTGATGTAACCTTTGATAACATATCAGTCCAAGAAGTCCTCGAATCTTCAGATACCAATATAAAATATCTTCATGGATTGGGTGCTAATTTTGAACAAAATACTAGTGAAATTAATTATGGTTCTCCAAATATATTTGATGTAAATACAGGAGATTTTACTTTAGAAACTGTAATTACACCATTTACAACCACACCACTTTTAGCACATCAAGCGATTGTGGGTAAAGGTTTTTTCTCAGCAGGAGATACTGGTTTTGGGTTGGCTGTCTTGGGAATAGGTACTGCTAATTTTTATGCTGAACTAACAGATGGGGTAAGTACTTCGTCTTGTGTTACTGCATGGGATTACACAGCAGGAGTGACTTATCATATAGTGATTGTAAGAGATATATTAGATGGTGTTAATGGTAGTTTTAAGATGTATATAAATGGGATATTAGATAATACTACAAATGACGCACTAAAAGGGGATTCATTAACAGATGTAACAGAAGATTTCGTAGTTGGAAATAGATCAAATGGGGATTTTGATTATTATGGGGTAGTAAAAATGGTACGCATGTATAAAGGAAAAGCCCTATCAGCCAATGATGTACGTCAAAATTACCAAGTTGCTGTAGACAGGGGATATCTCAATGGGTAAAATATTCCAATTCACACCAAATACACGCAGTTTTATGGACAATACTTCAGGTGTAGTTCCCACAAATACCTCAGTCGTGTTTAAAAGGCTAGAAAAGGGGTTTGCTGCCCATTTCTCTCCAACTGCTGACTTGGATACCTTTGGGATAGTAGAAGGCGTTAAAACGGTTGTAATGGTGATCAAGCCCACTGCGAACACAAAGTTGTTACAGAATAATGGAGCGGATAAACTGGAGATCACAGCAGGAAATATCAGTGGAACTGGTTTAACAGAATGTACGGTTAACGCAATTGATACTGATGCTGTAGCAAATAACTTATGGTCACTTGTAATAGCAGAATTTAGTGGTGGAATTGATTTCAGTACTGATTTTGAAATAGATGTAACTGCTGAAGTAGGTATAGTGAGTATTGTGTGTTACGATGAGATATTGAGTGGATTACAAAAGGGTGAATTATGGGATGAGTTTAATCATTTATCACCTGTTTCAACTCCAAATATTGTGAGACACCATATACCAGTTGACCCCACAGGTTCAGTATTATGTCACGACTATCAGCGGTGGAACGGCGGGGTTGTACCTGATTTGAGTGGGAATGGAAATGATGGTACTCCAAACGGGTTTGTGGATGTGGCAAGTGATTCTGCGAGATTTGATGGAAGTACGGGTTATATACAATCTACCAATACTGGAATGACTGATACTGAATATTTTATTGAAATGCTTATCAAACCACACGATGTTACAATTGGCCAATATATTTGTGACCAAACCATCAATAAACGAACCGTAATTTTAGGATTTCAAAACGGGTATTTCAATTTTTATGATGGGGTATACCCTACAGGTAATCCTTTAGATACAGTGATACCAGCTACTTTAAATGAATGGCAATATTTGGTAATGGGAACTAATGGAACTAAGGTATATGGCTATAAAAATGGTGTAAAAGTGGTAGAAGAAATAGGTACTTGGATAGCTGGTGGTATAGTATTATTTCAAATAAGTGGTTTAGGTGGGGCATTTTACGCCAATGCGTCAGTCAAGTTTATAAAAGTTCACAATTCTATTCTAACCGAGGCAAAAATAAGGTCTAATTGGAATAATATTGCCAGACTCGTAATCTTCAACGAACCTGTGTTCAACCAGCTTCCCGATAATCGTTCCTATACAGCAGGAATGTATCTTGAAAAGTGGCAGATATCTTCAGGAACGTTTATGGTGAAAGAGGACTCTACGGGCACTTACATAGAATGTTCAGGTAATGGCGTAATCCAATACAAGGGTGTTGATTTATCCATGAACCACGAAAACGGATTCATCAAGAGCATAGTTGGAGATATAAGTAGCGATCAAGGTGATACTGTAGACAATGCAACCTATATAGCATGGGTGAGTAACGTCCTTTCGGTGACGATGGCCACGGGAGAGAAGCTTTACGAATTAGTGATACAGGCGGGTGAGGAACAGTAAAGGAGTTATGATGAAAAAGATATGGAATGCTTTCATGAAGTTCTTGAACGACAGGGGATGGTCAGCAATCCCAAATTGGGTCAAACATTTAATGTTGTCTTTTTTCATGGTGATATTGTTCTTCGGAATCCCGGCGCAGTGGTTTTCGTGGCATTGGAACCACGGCGTACAGCTTTTCATAGCTGCTGCATTAGCGTGGGGGATTGGTATATGGTATGAATTCCGTCGTGGTGGAAACAAGTCCCATTTGGATGTTTGGACGGATTTTGCAGGCGTGGTTATAGGAGTACTGTTCTGTCTGGGGATTTGGTAATGCTTGATAAAAAACAAGGACAGACATCTTGGCAAGATAGTTGGTGGAAGAAAAACGCAATAGCCATCTTCTTTCTAATCATATTCCTTGGCGGTGCCTTTATCGGTGTTGTTACATTGATAGGTGACGTATCAAATAATACTGTAGTGCTGAAGGAAGTTGAGATAGAAGTAGATACTTTGGTCAAGAAACACATGGTTCTCAATCATTCTTTTACATCGTTCAGGCTTTCAATAGAGGACGACATCGAAGATATGGAAGAGAGTTTGGATGATCTTTGTGATGAGCAGTCTGAGACTCACGATCTCACCATCAAGATCGCTGACAGGCTCGGAGTTGATTGATGGTAAACGGTAACGGCGGAATAATGGTAGAAAATAGATTTACTGAGCTGGATAATCTATCTGAGAGTATTACAGAACTACAACTTAAAAACGAGGAAATAGAAGCTCGCAACCGTCACCAGAATAATATACTGAAGGCCACTCTTGAGGCGATACCGTCTATCATCTTGTACCTGGATAAAGATCTAAAGATCATCTGGGCGAACCCTGCTGCTGCTGCGTCAGTGAGTAACACTCCCGATGGCCTGATAGGACAGAGCTGTTACACAGCGATGGGTTGGAAGGACGAGTGCAAGTGGTGTCCGGCGAGGGCAGCTCTAAGGTTCGGTTACTCTCAGTCATACGACGTCACGAGGGGCGAGCGGACACTTGAAGTATCGGCAGAACCGGTGAGAAACAACGGACACAGTGGCGTCATCGTGGTATCCAGGGACGTGTCTCATAGAAAACGTAACGCTGACATGGTGAGGCAGCTTTACATCAGAGCGCAAGCTCTATGTACTGCCAGCACTGAGGGCATAGTCATCCACCGCGACGGAGAGGTGCTCATAGCCAACAGGGCGTTTACGGAACTGGTGGGGTATTCTGAAGCTGAATTGCAGAACGGTACAAACAAGCCGGTCGAAGAAAGACTAATGTACAAAATCATAGCTCCTGAATACAGAGAGTTGGTACGGGAGAAGATGCGCAACAACGACTTTAAGCCTTATAGAGCTGAATACATCACAAGATCAGATGATAGAATCGACGTCTACGTGCGGCCTGGCAAGATTGAATATAACGGAGAGGGTCTTTGCAGAGTTGCTATAGTGACTCCCTGGAGGGAAAAACATGCCTGACGGAGAATTAAACGAATTTCAAGTCAAACTCGCCCTTGAGCAGGCTGAGTGGCGCGGCAGCGTCACTAACGAGATGAAGAACTTTAATAAGATGCAAGTCGCGGGGTTTGCTGCTATGGAAAAACGTTTTGACAAGTTGGAGAAAACTTACGCTGATGACCAAGAGAATACTGAAAAGAAAATAGGAATAATCCAGAGAAGCATAGAAAAGATAAAGATCTCAAACGTCAAGACGGCGACAACTGTCGCTTTTTTGACTACCCTTGTGTTGCTGATTCTCGGGAAAATTTTTAAAGTTGCTTAAGGAGGAATGAAATGCTTGATGGAGATATAATGCAATATCTGTCCCCAGAGTTTATATTTGGGTTTGTGGGTGGAGCTATAATAACAGCGTTGCTTACTTTGGCTATAACATCATTTGTTATAGATAAGATGGGGAAGGCTCTCAAGAAATGGGAAAAGGTGGGTTGCGCATTTGTTGCTGCTTTTATCATATCACTCGTTTGGGGGCTTTATAATGGTGGTATTATTTGGAGCCAGATTCCAGGACATACCATCGTTTACGGAACCATTTCTGGATTTGTATATGAAAACCTGATCAAACCATTTCTGAAAAAGAAGGATTAGGAGCTATTATGGCTGGGCGATATCTCATCTCAGAAAATCCAATTGTTTTACTTGAATTACCTATAGGCGTAGTTACAACAATGTTTGTTTATGACATGGCAGGAGTTCCTATCGTTTTAGCTCCTGGAGATGATGCTTGTTTAGAAATTATTCCAGGGACTTTTGTGTGGGACACAAGTCTTTTACCCGTTGGGACTATATCTACCACTGGAATCACAAAACTTCTTTTTGTAATGGATAATGGAGCTGTTACGGCAAGCGATACGAAAGAATGGGGCGGATATCCAGATCTTCTCGTGGGTCTTTCTCAGATGAATGTGTACATAGACCAATGTGTATACAACGCTTCATACGGTGGACTTGAGACCGCAAGATTGCGTATATATGACCAGGCAGTAAATGTAGGAACGGTAACCGGTGTCATAGCCACTTTGACAATGACGGCAGTGATAACGGGACGTGGACAGTTCTCGTCATGGAAGCAGGTAAGATCATAACATGCCCTGGATGTCAGTTGGCCTAAGTGCTCGGGGAAAACTCCGATCAGCAATTAGTCTTATAACCCTGGGAAAATTTTCTCCAGGTGTAGGCTGTACGATTGTTGATAGAGATGTCAGCGATCATGCTAAAAATCTCAATATATATCCATGGCGTAAAGTATGGAATAAGCTGGCTGACATATGGGATAATCTTACCACCAGAGGTTACACTACTGCAGTTCATAAAAGCTGGGACCGTTTGGCTCTGGTTATGGCCTCAAAACTGGAACAGGTGAGCGGATTACACCTTTTGGATCTTCAGACTTACACACAGTCAGAAACATCACCAATGCCCATTCAACTCTATTTTGCTACGGTAGAGGATATGGAGCTTTTATCCGCATCAATAGATAATGTCCCGGAAGAGGTCTTGGGTGTTGATGAAGGGGTAATGGTATGTCAAAGGCTAGGCCCTTGTTTATTTGAGCTTCCTGAGTACATCAGAGAAATCTTTATCATGCAGAATTATCTGAATTCACCTGATATCGTACTGACTAAAGAAAACGGAGATTACACTGTTATCTCTGATATCCAATATGGTAAAAAGGGAGAGATTTTATTCAGTTCTGGGGTAATTCTTAATCGATATATGTGGATCTCGGTCTATCGAGAGAAGAAAAATCAGGAAATGATGGAAAGATTTGGTCCGGAAGTTGGCTATAATGTTGTGCGGGCTGATGAGTATGATACTTTCTGTGATCTTTATTTTCTGAGATTTCTTCAATCTACCGGTGTCAGCAACAGAAATCTTGAATTAGGTCTTACCATCATGCAAAATTGGCCGTATGCCAGGTTCAGGAGCATCGTACAGCGCGTTAATGGTATTACGAGTATGGAAGTACTCCCATACCCTCCTTCTGCTCTTACAGAGAACCTGGTGTATGAAGTTGATAATGATAATGGACTGCCGTTCCAAACGCTTCAGAATAACGAATGGGTAGATCTGAAACCTGGAGATGTGATTGATGCAGGAACACCGGTAACGGCTGCTGTGAGATGCTATGATCTTAAAAACAAACCAGAACTTGCCGGGATCTTTCACATTAATTATCTGGAAAGATTTCACAAAACCGTGGTGGCTTTCAATTCCAATCTTGATTACCTGGATGATGAGTGGGTTTACGTGAATTATGTGGGAGTTGCTGGCGGATTTGTAATAGGCGATATGATTGTAGGCTCTACATCAGGTGCCTGGGGATATATCATTCAAACTATGCATGGAGGAACCACGGGTAGGATCGAATTACGGCGTGTTGTCGGAACATTTATTCCTGGCGAGCCCATAACTGATGAACATGGCAACCAAGCCGAAATGAGTCCCAATATTAATGATTTAGGAAACCCTCATTATTGCATTGATGATGATGCAACAAGAGAGTATCTAATCCGCAACAAGCGCACGGGTTCTGATTTCACAACACTTGTATGGATAAATTATGCTCCATGTGGATTAATCCATACAACTTATGGAACTCTTCTTCTACTACCGTCCGGACATATTGAGACAGATATGATGACACTATTCTCGCCAAGTCTTACAATAACAGGAACAGCTTTTGAGCGCATGTTGTCTCCGGAAGGACATGTAGAAACTGAATATGGGCTCCCCTTGAGCATGACACCTGATGGACACATAGAAACCGACTATGGCATGTATCTTCAAGCACCATTAAGTACACCATCAAGAGGATTTATGGGGGGCGACCTGGATTATGAGCTTATTCTTGGCCATGCGGATGATCACTTCATAGCCAATGAATTGGTTACGGGGCAAACGTCAGGAGCTACCGCTGTGGTGACAACCAACAAAGCCACGGGTATTGGGGGAATTCTTCGCCTGCGTCATATAAGGGGTATATTCCAAGATAACGAAGTAATATTAGGTGAAACTGCTGGAGACGCCTGGACAGATGGCGTTATCCATTAATGAGGAGGTAAAACAATGGGATCAATAGCACTAATAGAGAAAGACGAGGATGTTTACTACAACGGCATCCATGTTTATGGAGGATCAGGACATGTAGATGCTGGGGGATGGGGGGTCAGAGACAGGGATAAGAAAATCAAGGACCATTCGGTTCTCTCTCTATTATATCTGGCACCTACAAACTCAGATATTTCATACGTTAGCTTTAGAGTACAATTAAAGGGAGTTCCAGCCACTGATGAAGTTATTTTTTCCATATGGAAGAAGAAGCCTACTGAAACCGCGTTTACACAAGTATATGCCTATACGATAAATGAGGCAGTCATTCAAGCTCAGTATGGTACTACTGTAAGCTTTGCTGATGATACTTTCTACACGTTACCACTACCCACAGCAGTTCATATTGTTCCAGAAATGGATATGAGTTACTATGTAGCTGTATATTCCAGTGGTTGCGAATTGGATTACGACGATGATGGTAGTATTAACGGAGCTTATTATGTGAATGCAGATATGGCTGCTAATCCTACATATAACATTGCCGCTATGACCTTGAGTGATTACGCCGTGTCCTTTGAATGCCTTACAGAACCTGACGCATGGGATAAGCAGTTGATAGGTGGTGCTATATCTGAAGAAAGTATTGGTTGGCAAAACGTCTTGTATTGTACTTCAGGTGTTGGAGAATGGGTTAATCCTACAAACATCTATGGTGCTGGTGTATCAACATCAACTGCCAATGGGGATGAGTTGTATCTTGACCTTGGTGCCGGGCTTGTACCGGTTTCTCCGTGGGATCCGTCCCTGTTATCTTCTCAGATCGATTTTCCTGATGATACAGCTTATGGAGTAAGAGCGGTATCCAAAATAACTGTTGATGCCGACATGGGAGCAAGTGGAACTGAAAAAATATATGTTCAGATTAATGATTCTGATACCATTGCGGCCCCAGCTACAGGGTGGCAGACTGTTGAAACTATTGAGGGAACTAATGCCGTATCATATGATTTCTATGTATCATCGATTGTAAGATGGGTTCGTTTTGTAAAGGGCGGAACTGATACCAACCAGTGCACTATCGATGATGCTAAGGTGTATTACGTTGTATATCCAGTTACAGATGGAGATTTTCCAATTAATATGGTTAACGCTTTTCATAATATATGGGCAAGAAATTATCCTGTTGAGGTTGAAATCATGAAAGCTGCCGTGAAGAATATGGCCGGAGCGCCGTCTTCACCAGGATTACCTTTTACGAACAGAGAAAATATTGATTAAGTATAAGGTTACTGATGGCTTAGTATCGGCGATATCAGATGATATTGATGGCATCCAGAATGCGGTATATCAAAACATAATAGATCGTCTGGGAATTGTTATCAAGAAACCTGGTATCAAGGGAAGCTCTATATATTCTTTTGAGTTGGCGTGGTCGTATGTAGGGACAGATGTTTTTGAGGTAACATGTAGTAATATAGGTCCTGTGATTTTTGGCGATTATATCTACATCACAGATGCCAGTGATGCTCTTAGCGTTCAGGCAACATTTGCTGTCAGCGAGACGAAGCATATATATCTCAAAAGAACTTTGGTATACACCAATGATCAGGAAGATAATTTCAAACCCGGACACCCCGTGGATGAGAACGGAGATCCACCTGCAAGCGGTTACAATATAGAATCTGAATATGTATTGGAATTAGGACTTGGAGCACTTCCGGATTCTCAGGTAATAATTCTGGGTACTATTACCCGGGATGGTGACGAAGCTACAATATCCAGTCTGCTTCATAAAAGAGCACTCATGCTGGAGGATTTTGCTCTGATGCGGGAAAACACCCAGAGGATACAAAATCTAAACGTGGAATCCATTTTTCAGGACAATATCATTGTAGCAAGAGCTTTGAGTGATACTGGAGTTAACAGAACCCCTTCTCGCGTTAACATGACTTCCAACAAACTTTATCTGGGATTGTCATGGGATTTTCTTGAAGATACTTTTGCATACCAGACGAGGCTTCAGATATTGAATGCTCAGGGATATCCTGTACTTAAACCTTCCTTCAGCATAATCCCTCAAATTAAGGGAGAAGAAAGTATAAAGACCTGTTTTGAGGTAATAGAAGGCGTTAAATATCAGGTGGCAGTCCGATCATTGTCATCCAACCCTAATCACGATCCGGGATCATGGACAACGCAGGAGGTTTATGCTGGAGCACCTGACTTGTCCGGAAACAATCCTATTCCCGCTCCAGAGCTTTCCGTGGTAAGTATTCATGGTGCTGCCTCAGTATCTTCTGTACCGCATTTGGTTCGAATCAGCGCTACTCCCTCTGAATCAAGTCCAGAGCCCTATTTCGTACAAATATTTAAGATGCCTACTCCCCTTCAGGGAAACAGTATAGCCGATGATGCAAAGCTTATTTATGAGGGTAATGCACCCTTTTTCTTGTATAATATTCCCGAGAAAGAGATATGTTATTTTGCAGCAAGAACTGTTTGTCCTGGAGGGCTGTGCTCTTCCACAATATGTGTGGAGGATTCGTATGAAGGTAATACTATCGAAAGCCCTGCTAGAGAAATCGATATTCAGATCCCAATAGCAATTGAGAAAACGTATGGAGATTCATTTCCATTCCGGTTATTCAGCTTCTATCCGCCTACTGAAGGGTATGCGTTAACTAAACTGAAGTTCTTTTCTGCAGGTTCTGTGTTATTTGCAAGCGGGTCTGGTGATAAGTGGATTAAGGTAGATATAGCGTTTGGCCGCACCTCTCCAGAGGATTTCCTTTTTATTAACGGAGATGTTAACGGGACAAGAGCCGATACTAGATACAAGTTGAGTCTTGGGCAAACAAGAACTTATGTTTTCCCGACAAGAACAGACCCAACGGATAATATGGAGTTAACTGCAGAAGAATACGGACTACTTTATGCATCCAATGGATATATGCTCGAAAACGCTCCTCCATGGGAGAGTGGAGAAGAAGTTAACGCATGGATGACAGTTTACGATTATTCTCCAGACCCTTGGGATACGTTAATAGTTGCTGGGACAATCCACCTTGTGTTTGAGAGGTTGGTAGAGTGAAAAAAGTTATTCCGGAATGCGGTTTGATGATCAAGCTCTCAGAGCTTTATGAATTGATTCAAGGTAACATGGATGATAATTTCACTGGATTCGTGAAAAGTGTAATTCTGGAACCAGGCTTACGCATTGCCGAGGGTGATGAGTTCTTGGTACACCAGGTTGGTGAAAACCTCATGATCAAAATGGGTGGAGTAGTATTCCCTAATTGGGATATTTTTCTACCTTCGGAAAGTGCTACCGATCTTATAATTGATGTAAGTGGTATCGAAGGGATCAATGAGCCCGGTACAGTGTTTTCGGTATGGTTGGTATTAGAAGAAGCAGCATCTCATCCGCAGAGAAAAATGGATACATATCAGTTAGTTAGAACAGTTCGACAGAATGTTGTTAAGGCATATCTATACCCAGAAAATTACGCTCCTCCTGCAGGTATGGTCTCGTATTTATTAACCATGGTGACTGTACAGGAAGATGGAGTGCTTGAGTTTACAGATAAAAGGTTTGACTCAATTCTCAAGCTGGTATCCCGATATGCTCACGAGGATTGGGAAGCTGCTGATATTGCAAGTGTTGTGGAAAAGGTAGAGGCCCAATTCTTACTATTAGAGGACTATCGTCAGGCGTCTGTAGGTGGATACCCTATCAACAAACAGTCTCTTGCAATCAATCGACGTTTAGGACCGGTCTTGGAGGTATTCTGGCCCGCGCCATTACAATCTGAGCTTGATGCAGTGGGCGGAATTGTTTACTATAAAGTTATAGCAGTTCCTGATGTATCACCAGCGACACTCACTCTTGTAGAATGGGGATCTCTCTCTCAAATTGTTATGGTTGATAGAATCGGTGTCGAAGAGCTTAATTCAGAGCGAATCGGCTGCATCATAAACTGCGAACTCGGCGTAAATTATTCCATTACCGTACATCGTATCAGCAATATTCTTGATATGCAGATCTCTGCAGCCAGCGATCCTGTGATAGTAAAAGCCGGAGCCCCAGAAACATCCTCTACCGCTTGTCAACCAATTTCATCTGGAATTTCTTATGCATTTATGACATCAGATTTTATCAAAATCAATTATGATATTGCCCCATCTCCAGATACAATAGCAAGAGTTTTTATAAGAGAATATTCCGGTACTCCATATACTGGCGAAGAGCTTAATGACCTTAAATATCTTGCATATGAGGGTGCTATTCAAGAAGTTATCTATCGTGTGCAGGATAAGACCAATACCGGAATAAGTGTTTTGTATCAGATTATGGGTAAATTATCTAATTTCATAAGTTGTTTATTGTATGACGATTTTGAGTTCTCGACACAGACTCCAGACGATGAGATGGTAATGGTGTTTAGGATCCCAGAGATTGCCAACGGGTGGCCTATTGAACCGCCCTCTGCCCAGGCTGCTGGGATTAATTATGAAGTTGCTTATGGTGCTGCAAGTTTTAATATCTCTGGATTTTCGCCTGCAATGCTACCGCATAATCGAATAGTTGGGGACTGGGTATATGTGGATTTCCTTACAGGGCCGTCCGCAGCGTTAGATGCCTGGTGTGAGGTTATTGCAGTAACCGACAACATGATAACGTTTTCTGCCCTGGTAGGAATGAATCCCGGGAATGCAGGAACATGTACTATTTTCGGTAACATTTCAATATTGAATGCTACCAACCCGGTGGTACTTCAATACCCAGCTTCTTCACCACTAGAAGATGTATTTGTAGTTGGAGATACACTCGTCGTTGATAACACTACCAATGCTGCAGCATTACCTAATGGGACATACGATATCACGGCAGTAAGCGCAATATCAAATAGGATCTCTGTCGATTACAATGGTGTTGCCGGGGTTGGATACTGCGATATAACACCACCCTCCCCTCAAACCCTGCATGAATTCACGCTGGGTAAAGATGTTGCGTTGTCACGGATCAAGGTCAGCAACTACGAAGGCCAGGCGCTGAACGATGATACTGCCATGTCCGGATGGGCTGCCAAATACATTGTAGACTTTGGAGCAATACCAACAGTGGTCGGAGAACTCAATGTACCCAGAAGTGGTAGCGGATATATAGTACTCGAGGATAACGATGCTATTCCTGACGGAGATACAATCTCAATCAAACTTGAACGCGGAGCCGATACCCTTAAAGGTATCAACGCCTCTGGCTACTTGATTTTCTTATATTTCAAACGAACAGTCTAAGTGGCTAATTGGCCTCTTTTTATGTTATAAATACATTGAAGGAATTGTATACTTTAACTAAAAAGGAGAAATTGTGGACAATCAAGAAATCAAAGTCTTGCTCCCCATAGAGGAGCGGGAAGATAAAAAGCTGGTAGATGCTAGGATGCTTCACCAGTTCCTAGAGGTGAAGAGTCGTTTTCAAGATTGGATTAAAAACCGCATAGACCAATACGGGTTCTTGGGGGATGAGGACTATGTTAGGTTTAGCGAAAATCTTAGAAAAACTCAAGGTGGCCGTCCCACAACAGAATACGGTCTAACTCTCGACATGGCCAAGGAGCTGGCCATGGTTGAAAACAACATTAAAGGAAGACAGGCCAGGCGGTATTTCATCGAGTGCGAGAAGATAGCTCAGAAACACTTACCTGCCAACTTTCCCGAAGCCCTTAGAGAGCTTGCTGCTTCGGTAGAGGCAAGACTCGAGATAGAAAAGAAGCTGGCTATAGCCGCTCCAAAGGCCGAAATGTACGATATCACTATCAATACTTTGGGTACTATCTCGATGCTGGATATGACCAAGATTATCCATCATCCTACCTTGGGACGTACCAACCTATTCAAGTTCCTGCGCAAGGAAGGTATTTTAATGAGGAATAATCTACCTATGCGTCGGTACGAGAAACACTTCGATGTTGTTACCATGTATATCCAGCACAGTGAATATGAAGAGTCCAAGAAGGTAACGCGGGTATATCCGAGCGGTGTTTCGTTCATAATTGGCCGTATCATCAAGAAACTTGGAGGATGGGATAGGTTGCCGTCTAAAGACGAACTCGACAGTCGATTCAACGCTCTCGCATATCAGGAGGAAGAATGAGAGAACAACAAATAACGAGATATTTCTGTAGAGCCCTAACATGGGCTGGAATAAAAGGGGCGTTCTAAGTGATGGGGGGGCATCTGCCTCCCCTTTTCCTTTTAAGGAGTCTGTTGTGAAGAATTTACTATACTACGGTGATAATCTTGATGTGCTCAAACGACATATAAAAGACGAGTTCGTGGATCTGGTATACCTGGATCCGCCCTTCAATTCAAACAGAAATTATAACGTGTTATTCAAGGAACAAAGCGGTGTACGGTCAAGTGCTCAGATCAAAGCGTTTGGGGATACGTGGTGCTGGGATGAAAGCGCTGCAGCCAGTTATGAGAATCTGGTACGATCAGGGGGTGCGGTGGCCGATGCCATGCAGGCGTTCTATACGTTTCTTGGCACAAGTAATATGATGGCGTATCTGTCTATGATGGCACCAAGGCTGGTTGAATTGCGTAGGGTTCTGAAATCTACTGGAAGTATTTACTTGCACTGTGATCCAACTGCCTCACATTATCTCAAGATGCTTATGGATGCGGTGTTTGGAGTAAAGAATTTCAGGAATGAAATTGTGTGGCGGTATCGAACGGGCGGAAACTCAAAGAAACATTTTGCGAAAAAGCATGACGTGCTTTTATTCTATGTCAAATCTGATACTTATACGTTTAACGCTCTTGTGGAGAAAGCTTACACAAAGAGTAAAAATAGAAAACCTGGACTTGTTAATTATGGAGGAGGAACAGCAGAATTCTTTGAGGATGAACATGGGGTATATAATATAGTAACTATGTCAGATGTATGGGATATATCATACTTAAATTCTCAAGCCAAAGAACGCCTCGGCTACCCCACTCAAAAACCAGAAGCACTTCTTGATCGTATCATCAAAGCCTCTTCAAATCTTGGGGATGTCGTTATGGACCCCTTCTGCGGATGTGGAACGGCCATCGCATCAGCTCAAAAACTGGAGCGGAAATGGATTGGGATTGATATTACTTATCTCGCTACAAATCTCATCAAACATCGGCTGCAGGATACTTTTGGTCCTGAAATCAAGGAATCATATGAAGTTATTGGTGAGCCAACTGATCTGGAGGGGGCCAGACAACTCGCTAAAGATGATCGATATCAGTTCCAGTGGTGGTCACTGGGTCTGGTCGGTGCGCGGCCTGCGGAGGGGAAGAAGGGTGCAGATCATGGTATTGATGGTAAGCTATACTTCTTTGACGAGACACATCAAAAAAAGGCCAAACAAATTCTATTCTCTGTCAAGTCAGGACATGTAAAGGTAGGTGACATAAGGGATTTGCGCGGAGTGATTGAGCGTGAAAGGGCAGCCATTGGTGTATTTATAACTCTGGAACCACCAACAGGGCCCATGAAACGCGAAGCAGCATCAGCAGGATTCTATGAGTCGCTGGGTTGGGGAGAAAAGTACCCACGGATACAGATATTGACAGTAGAAGACTTGTTGGCTGGATGCGATGTAAAACGCCCTCCGACCAACACTACATTCAAAAAGGCCCCGAGGGCTGACGGTGATGCAGAACAGGGAAAATTGAATTTTACTTAGGATTTTCTAAGACAAAGGGGGGATATCTTTCCCCCCTTCCCTTTTTTGTGTTGGTGATTTCAGTGTGGAGCAGTATAATCCACAGTGTAGAGGTTAAAACAAGGAGTACCAATGTCAGAAAGATTTCTGTACGAAGATGGTTTAGAAATTTCGCTTTCCGATGCTTATACATTCATTCAAGGTATTG
>CBDVBK010000073.1:0-14346 GCA_965372215.1 uncultured bacterium
GGTGCAGGAAGAACTTCGTTGTGTAGCGAGTAGCCGATATGCACATTATCTTCTTTACGGTATGGCATTTGTAATTAACTTATCTGAAGTGTGTTGATTATATCTCTCAATCATGTGCTTCGTACACTACCAGGGAAGGCTTTGTTTGAAATACTTTACCTCATTTGCCGGCAGACAGAAAGAGCTGGACTGGTTAAACCAGCAATTGGATAAAGCACTGAATTACAGCGGTGGTCTGGTCCTCATCAAGGGCAGGATCGGTGTAGGAAAAACAAGATTAATCAATCAGTTTATTGATGAGATCGATGAACGTGATCTTCACATCCTGCATGGCAGAGTAATAAAAGATGAGGTAAAGCCTTTCTCGCCTTTTACTCAGATGATCGAGCACTATTTATGCGACCTAGAACATAACCGATCATGGCTTCTGAAATTCATCGCTCCGGAAATCGCTCCTTACTTCACTCATCTCATACCTGAACTCAAGAATCATTATCCAATGGAGATGCCGGATCTGGCACATCCTGTTGATAACCTGTCATTTGTCTATTCATTCCAACATTTTTTTGCGAATTTATCCAAATCCAAACCTCTGCTTCTGATTCTGGACGACATCCAATGGATGAGTGAGGAATCCATTCTACTGATGAAATACCTTGCAAAAAGGATAGTTGATCAGCCTGTTCTATTTGTGGCAACAACACGTTTACAAATAGATAATCCGGTATTAAAGGAAACTATCGATGAGTTCAACACGGATCGTCTTGTCTTCAATATCAACCTTGCAAACTTTTCACAGAGCGAGACAGAAAACTATTTACATCAGAAATTTGAAAGCAGCCTTCCCAATCACTTCATAAAATGGCTGTATGCAATCACTAAAGGTAATCCCCTGTTCATTGAGGAAATACTTAAAGCTCTTATCCGTCAGAACATAATTCATCAAAATGCTTCCAGTAACGAATGGCTGGTTGAGGATGATTACAGAGATTTTCGTATATCCGAAACAGTTGAAAGTGTTATCAATTACCGCCTGGGCAATTTAGCTGCTCCTGAGTTGAAGCTGCTTCAGGGCGCTGCGGTAATTGGTGAGCGATTCAGCACTGAAATACTTTGTAAACTGTTTGATTCAATAGCAAAGGATCGATTATTAAGGTCAAATAATATCCTGATTGCATCAGGAATGATTATGGAATCTGGTGATATGCAGCAATTTGCCCATACGTTAATTCATACATTACTCTACCGGAAGATGAAGAAAAGCCGAAGGCGCGAATTACATCGGAAACTTGCCAATATTCTAAAGAATATCAATGGAAGTGATGAAGAGATTATTCTCCATATGACAAAGGATCTGCTCCCATCCGAAGAAACTGAAGAACTCGCCTGCCACTTATTTAAAACATCCATGAATTTGATAAGCAGCAATTACAATTATTCCAATGCCTGGGGATATCTGAATACTGCACAAAGAATAGCTGAAAAGATTCCATTGAAAGATAAACAAAGACTGAAAATTAAGGCTGAGCTCAATCATCTCGCGTGGATGATGGGCAGGGATGTTTTATCATTTAAGGATGCGGAGCGATTGGTTACGGAGTTGGTCGATAATGATCTTAATAAAGAAGCTTCAGTTACCTGTCGAATTCTTTTTCATACTGCACTGATAACTCAAGATATGGAGAAAGCGGAAGAATTTTTTGAAAAAGGCATATCCCTGCTGAAGATACACGATTCATTCTATTGGACATTTGTTGTTGAACATTGTCTGCTGCAAAGAAGAAGGGGATTATTGACGGAGTCTGAACAGGAAGCAATAAAGCTCACTACCGAAATCCCCCAGAAAACGGCTCCTGAAGCATTGTACAAGGTATTCACCAACCTTGGATTGGTCTCATATTTAAAAGGGGAATTGGAACAATCGTATCAATTTCTATCTCGAGCCCGGAAGATAGTAGAAGAACAGCATCTCCTGCTTTATGCCGGGGATTCCTGCTCCAATTTAGGGCTTGTTGAAATGACAATGGGTAAGCTGGATTCCGCGCTTAAGAGATTTGATGATTCAATAAAGGAAGCGGAGCTACTCCACCGAGAACCGCTGGTTGGAATTAATTTGCTTTATCTAGGTTGTTTGTTTTTATATAAAGGTGAGTGTGAGAGGGCGATCAAATTCTTTGAGCAGGCAGAGAAAAAGGCTGAAGAGATCAATAATCCGAGATTGCAGTGGACTGCTAAGAAGAGCAAGGTAAAGGCATTCCTGGAGTTGGAGGACATTGAAACAGCTGAATCGATAGTGCGAGGAATACCATTAGACAAAATATCGAAACAGATACACTGCGATATTCAGATCATTCAAAGCATTATTCATTTAAAGAAGAACGAACTGGAAATTGCGGAGAACTCAATTGATGAGTCATTGAAACTTGCAGAAAAACTGCACTTCGAAACACGATATGGAAGTGCTCTTGGTACGAAGGCGCAGATCCTTTTACATAAAGATATGCAACCCGAGGCACTGAACTGTCTGGAAGGTGCGAAAGCCAAGCTTCTATTAAAAGGAGAAATGCCTCTTATGAGTGAAATGCTGGTGAATTTCGGGCTGTTCATGGGAGGCTCACAAGGAGAAACAATATTCATGGAAGGATTGGAAATGCTTTTCCACATGGGTGCTACTGCAAAAATTTCCAGCCTTTATGAAATACTTAAAAAGGAAAACAGTTTCACAGATGCCCTTAAGTTAATCCGCGAAAGAATGGATGATGTCAGTGTAGAACAGATTGAAATATTCACATTTGGCGGTCTGTCTGTTAAAAAACCTGGTGAGCTGGGCGTGGTTTCCAAAAAAGAATGGCAGTCCAGAAAATCGCAGGAATTACTGGCATTGATTCTTATTCAATCCGGTTCTCGTGGTACGACCAGAGAGATCCTGGCTTCCCATCTCTGGCCGGAGACAACCGAGAAAAAATAACAATTAAACATGCGGGTTGCACTTGCTCATCTCAACAAGGTTCTGGGCAACAATGCTATCCTTCAGGAAGGTCCGTTTATTACTCTCAACAAAGAACTTATACAGATTGATTTATGGACGTTTGACTCGCTTGTTAAAGAGTGGCAATACCTTAAGCAACGCGGCAAGTTTCATCCGGCGGAAGATCGTGCTCGCAGGGCAGTCAGTCTATACAAGGGTTACTTCCTGCCTGAATTCTACAGCCTGCCTGTAGTTGATAAGCAGGACGAACTGGAAAACAGGATGAGAGAACTGCTATTCTGGCTGGCAAACAGATGTATGGAACGTGTTGAATGGCGTGAAGCGGCTCTTTTTGCGCAACGGCTTCTGATCCTTGATGCATGTAACGAACAGGCATGCCGGATTATTATGCAGGGTCTACATAACCAGGGCGATCGGACAGGTGCAATAAGACAATTTGAGCGTTTAAGCAAATGCCTTAAATCTGAATTCAATACCACACCAGGCCCCGAAACAATCAAACTCTATAAGAAGATGACTGTTACAGGTTAACCGAGCAAATTCTCATCTATTTCCCTTTTTAACGTTTTTTTAACGCGGTTACTTATAACTGAGTTATGAGTAACACAGAAAAGAAAATATGTCCGCGCTGTAATTATCTCGGAAGGGATCAAGATGCTGCCTGTCCTTACTGCGGGCTCAAGTTGATCTCGAAATGCCCGAAATGCGGGGCTCCGATTAGGAATGCATTCGCAAAATATTGTTACATCTGTGGCCTATATTATGAAACAATGACGAACATATCAGATAGAAAGGAGAATTAATATGCCAAAGATGATTGTAATAGTAACGATCGTTCTGGCGCTCATCACCGGAGCATCAACCGCGCACGAGGTAACGCTCAACCCCTCAGAGGATGCTGCTATTCATACAGCCTACCCGGATTCAAATTACGGCGATTGGAACTATGCCTGGATCGGGTATAACAACGGATGGACTGTATCTCTGGTCTATTTTGATCTGTCAGAGTATATGGAGGTTACCGTAGAGACCGCAATTCTTGAGTTGTACCTCCATAATCCCTGGGGAACCATACCGGATAATAACTGGATCAAGATGGCAGACGGAGCATGGGATGAAAGTACGGTCACCTGGAACACAAACCCTGGATTCAATGAAATGCATTCTTTGTTCTTTGCCGATCCGATGATGGGCTGGCTTTCTCTGGATGTAACGGCGTTCGTTGAGGACTGGGTTGACGGAATTTGTACAAACTACGGATTCTTCCTGTACCATCTGGACGCAACTTATAGTGGATTTCACTTCAACACTAAGGAAGGTAGTCATAAGCCTAAATTAACGATCACTTACCAGTACAGCGATCTGGAGTCAACTACTTTCGGTTGTATTAAGACGCTGTTTAACCAGGAGTAACTGATGCGTAGGATCACGTATCAACCGTTTGGAGGAAAAATGAAAAATATCATTGCAGTAGTAATAATCGCTTCAATACTCTCAACAGCCGTATTTGCCGACACCTACAACGAGGAACCAAGTGCCGACACCTGGGTCTGGCCAGGTAGCGGACCCTGGGGGAATAATCCTGCACTCAGGACCAACATTGTATCCGTATACGATCAGGAAATCGTTATCAGGTTTGATTTGTCGTCCATCCCGAGCGGTTCAACGATTAACTCGGCAGTATTGAACGTTTACAACTATGACGGAACTCTCCCCACCGATCTCGCATGTGATATTTATCGCGTAACAGAAGATTGGGTCGAGGCTACACTTGTTGATGCCATTGCTCATGATACGACCACCTCATACGATCAGATAATCATTACCGGGGTTGATTGGTACGATTTCGATATTGCACTCCTTGTTCAGGATTGGATAGACGGAACTTACGATAACTTCGGAATCGTCTTCTATGGTACGAGTGGGTCAGGTACACCCCAGTATTTCCGCTCGAGAGAAGCCAGTTTGGACAATCCATATCTCGAGATAGATTACACTACTGCCGGCAGTCTTGAAAGCACTACATTCGGGGCGATCAAGGCGCTGTTTGATCAGTAAGGGATTCAGGAGGAGCTTCATGTGTATTACAATCAGACTTCAGGTGTGTGCCGGGATGCATCTTTTTTCAGTACCACCCCCCTTCTGATGGTGCTAATACTCCAGCTCCACCCCGGATACCCTGTAATTCTTATTGAGAAGGAATCTTCCATCGCAGGTCTGTTCGACTGAAGCCAGGAATGTCGGTACTTTTCCAATTACAGCAGATGTCCTCGTAATCCATCTAATCACGGATCAACCAACTATATGTCGTCTTTCCCTGTATATCTTCATTGAAGTTAGCAGTATTATCGCATAAGGACAACCCGTGAATCCAACCGAACCTTTGAAGCATTCATGGGTTAATGAAGTGTAATGCGGAGGAGAAATGATGGAGAAAAGATCAGACGAAGAACTGACAAGAGCGGCTCGGAACGGTGACATTTCCGCTTTCAACGATCTGGTAAGGCGCTGCCGGACGGGGATAGTAGCGGAATTGACCGGTCTTATGGGCAACATTCATGACGCGGAGGATGTCGCTCAGGAAGCCTTTCTAAGAGGTTTTCTGAAACTATCAACCCTGAGGGCACCGTACAATTTCGGTGGCTGGGTACGACAGATCGCCAGGAATATAGCCCGTAACCGGCTCAGCAGAGATCCCAGATTCGTTGTTCTGGATGAACAGCATGTCATTGACGAGTACAGTGATGCCGTGAATTCGAACAGCGATGATACCGATTCACAGTCTGAACTGGCTCTGCTGGCCCTGTCCAGACTGTCCTCGAAGCTGCGGGAAACCGCTCGTCTGACTTACCTCTCCAGTTACTCTCAGAATCAGGTTGCCCGGCGACTCCGCATTCCCCTGGGTACGGTAAAACGCCGCCTCTGGGAAGGCCGGGCTAAAATGAAGAAAGAGGTATTGAGTATGTCCAGAATAGGAAGAAGTGCCGAACCGGTAAAATTAGTACCGGATATAAGGATTGAGGAACTTCCTGATGAAGAGATGGAAGTTATTACTGCAGGACCGGGACTTTACTTCGGAACGGTTCTGAAAGAAGGTCACATTGAAGTATGCCGGTTCTTCGACTATCCCGGTGGAGTTCTGACACAGACCGTTCAGACCCAGGTGGTTCGAAAGGTGAATGTCCTGGGTAGAGAGTGCTATGAAGTACTTATTGAACATTCCGATTGCGAGCCTCCCATACCAAATATCCTTGATTACTTCAACATCATGGATCAGGGATTTGACTGGGTTATGAGAGTAACGGCAGATGAAACCTATCCCCAGACAAGGTTCATGAAGAAAGGAGAAGAGTTATTCCCTTCATCCTATTCAAGCGGAGAAAACAAAGATTATTCTGCCCGAGTGGTTGACCTTACAGTCGGAAACAAGCGGTATGGACACTGCCTGGCAGTATTCTGGGGGTGGCAGGATGACGGTACACCGGCTGAAAGTTTCTACACTTCAGACGGCAGGCAGGTTCTGCATCGCAGGTATGTCGGTCCTGAAGCTCCCGAATCACAGAATTATCAGTATGCCAATCTTAAGGAAGAGGAGAGAAAAACCTTCAGAGGAAAAGAATACCGCCTCTGGTACGATACTGTTTTAATGGAATACTGATTTAACTCAATCCACTGTAATCAAGGAATAGACCCGGTTCCGGATAACTCCGTAATCGGAGTCTATTCCATATTCACAGATTCATGTTCATCTGGCAATGAGTCATATCCTCAGATACCTGTAGTATCAGCTTGACAGGAAATCCGGAAGAGGTTTATCTTGCTCTTAATGCATATACTTGAATCGATCGATGAAGGAAGTCATGAATACCAGGTTTACACTCAGAGCTGTTCTTCCTGCAGCAAAAGAGAGGCTTATCACTGTAAATCCGCTGGATATCAACCCGGAGTGAAAGGACAACCATCATGTCGCGTATACTGCGAGTTATCGTATTTCTACTGATGATCACGACCGCATCTCCCGGTTCTGAATTACTGTTATTCGAGGACTGTGAGGATACAGCCTATATCGAATGGTTTCTCGAACGAAGCATAGGAACTTCCTACTACTGGGAAGAGCTGATCTCGGAACTCACCAGGTCGGATGATAACCCGGTAAGTGGTAATTATTGTATGACATATGATCCGTGGATCACAGGCAATCCACACGCGAATGAAGGTTTTCCGGTAACTCACGGGAACACGTGTGGATTCCTGTTCGACAGTGTTCAGATATCCACATACTACTTCAGGTGGTTTCAGAGATGGCAGACCGATATCAACTACTCCGGCACTTTACAGAATAAGAATATCTATATCGGTTACGGTGAGTGGGGCGGTGACTTCGTGTTCGTACTGGCGAAAAACGGTGACGACAACTTTCACATAACCATAAGAAGCAATCCGGGATATGTGATCAGATATAACCGCTGGCTCACATTCTCTGGTGGAAACCTGGATAACATGGAGTGGCACGAGATGGAAGTTTATCTTGATCTCGGGACAACCGGCCCAACCGGAAGCTTCTTCGTCAGGGTTGATGGTATTTATGTGGCGGATTCATCCAATGTACACTTCAGGGACGAAATCAACCAGAATAACGGTGTTGCACTCAGGACTGTGGGATGGCCTTCAAATACCAGTGGCGGTCCGCCAGTCGGAAACGGAAGAACCTGGCTGGACGATATGGAAATATGGGATGATCTGCCGGAAACGGGCATATCAACCGAACATGATACGCCGCCTGTCACCGATACGAATCCGTTTGTATACAGCAATGGGAATGTTGTGATTTTTAACAACCTGAACAATGGCGATCATATCAGTGTATTCGATATCACCGGAAGATTGATCCATAATTCCGACTGTTTTTCGGAGGCAGTTTACCAGTGGAATGTGAACCTCACGCCGAACGGAATCTACTTATTCGTAATCGAATCGGATGATGGCTGCTGCAGAACCTCAGGAAGCATTGCCATAACAAGATAGATGAACCAGGGTTAATACCTTGACAGAGCAGTGTTACCCCTGGTAATATCATTTCAGGCAAGAAACAGCTTTCGTAACCATAAAGTCTCGAAGCCTGAAACACTGGTTTCCGGAGGTTATTGAGTATGACTGATCTGGGATTCATGATTGCTCTTGCAATGATAAATTCAATTCCCGCAGAGATACTGATTGAAGCAGATGAAGTGGTGGGTTCGTTCGACTCAATGCTTGTGTGTTCCGGAGATGAAATAATACAGGATCTGAGCTATCCCGGGCTTGCAGATCTGGTTGAAGCTACAGGAGCCCCGCTTCTTCGAATGGGTGGTATTGCTGCTGAGTACTACGACTGGGAGGCCAATAACTATAACGGAATGCATTACATCGATGTTGGTGAACTTCTTATCCCTGTCCCCCTGGAGAACAGTCTTGATAACCTCCTGCAGTTCTGTGAACAGATAGATGTAACACCCATATTGACAGTTAATTACCAGATCAACGATCCGGGTAAGGCCGCGAGGATGGTGGAGTACTGCAACGGAGATATCACAACTCCCATGGGCCAGGTAAGAGCATCGAGAGGGCATCCTGAACCGTACAATGTGACTTACTGGTGTATAGGGAATGAGCCCGATATTGCCGGAGAAGCTTTTCCGATTCCACCATGGGGATATATGACCTTTTATCGTCACTTCGAGATTCCCTTTGAGGAATGGGCAGTGGACGATTCCGTTTTCGCAACAGCGGAGGATTTCGCTGAGCTGGCCAGTGTGTACATCGATTCAATGCGCCCGAGGTCTCTTATTCCACTTGAGATAGGAGGTCTTTCTCTCGCCGGGGATCTCTCCTGGATTGATCCGGTATTCGAGCTGAACAGAGAAAAGATGAACTGGATGGATATCCATTACTATCCCACAGGAGGATTTTCTTCAGACAGTACACTTTACCGCTACTGGCTTGCCTCACCAACCTCAGGTTCAGAGTCAAAACCCCCACTTGAGAGCTGGTATCCAATGGTGGTTGATACTGTAGAAAAGTACAGCGGCAGCTATGACATTCCTGTATGGCTAATGGAATACAACATCATGGCTATGGTGGATGATCCGGTCTGGTGGAACTATCTGGATGGGCTTTTCATAGCGGATTGTATTGGTCACATGGCCAGAGCAGGAGTTCCCGTAGCAGCTTCTTACTCTATTGCCGAGGGTAATCCAAATGAAGATGAATTTCCCCTTTTCAGCGCGATCAGAACTGATACACTTTCTATGCGATGTTCAGCATGGGTTATAAAGCTCTTTCGGGAACGATTTGGCAGCACCGTGGTTGAAGCAACATGCGATCAGGTTTCCGGAGGTTACGGTCTTGAGGTATATGCTTCGCGATACGATGACTGGACCCTGTCACTCATTGCGATTAACAAGAATCTTGATTCGTCATATACAGCATCAATAGCTCTTTCAGGATACACATCAGATGGAACTGCAGAAGTTTGGCAAATCGTAAATGACCGGCCCATGAATGCCCCCTGGAATGGAACTGCAGGAATATCGTACGAGGGGGAAATTACCGGCAGTTCCGGAAGTTTCAGCTATACATTCCCCAAAGCCTCAATAACCTGCATCTGGATAAATCCTGATCCGCAGGGAGTATCCGGACGGAATCCTGTTCAGCCCAATGCGTTTCTAAAACCTGCTCCAAATCCTTCCGGAGAATCTGTTACATTCAGGTATTCGCTTCAACAACCTTCAGAGACCAGGATCGAAGTATTCAGTATTACAGGCAGGCTGGTGCGATCATTTGAGTGCTCAAACTCTACCGGCGAAAACTGGAATGATGTAGTATGGGAGCGAGAAGATAATTACGGAAATATCGTTCCTTCCGGTATTTACTTTGTAAGGTTCACAGCACCCAGCCTCGGACTCAGTGAAACGATCAAGCTGATTCTTATTTGAATGTACCCTGGAACAGGTGCGCATTACTTTGTATGAAAAGGGATTCAAATATCCACTCAGAAACTTGACATAGTAAAGCTTCTTTCGGTAATATCACTTCAGGAAGAGAATCTGGTCTGGATGAGAAGCGGAGAATAATAGTGATCAATAGATTTGCCTGCCTTTTGCTTTCAATACCCATCATTACTGCATTTGTATTTACACAAAAAGGCTATACTCTGGATGTATTAAACCTCAGTAACAATGCAGGAACCTCTGAATATCCTGCTATAGATACTTACCAGCAAAAAAGATACGTAGTCTGGGGTGATAATACTATGGGTTCATTCTTGATTTACTTTGCTAAATATGATGGAACATGGTCTCTGGCCTCTCCTATTTCAGCAACTACAGGGGGTACTTCTCCGAGACTGGCAGCTGATGCCGAAGGCGTAATTACAGTCTGGCAAAGTAGCAATAGCATATACTATGTTGAATATGATGGTTTATGGTCATCACCTTCGCAGATACCCCAGAGCAACGGGGGTTCATTTCCTGATATAGATGTTGAGGAGGACAAGATTTATGTAGTCTGGGAAAAGTCTGGCGACGTATTCTTCTGTCAATATGATAATATCTGGAATGATCCAGTTGAAATTTCTAACAGTACTTATGATGCTTCAGCTCAAAGGATTGCAGTGTTAAATGGTATAATTTATGTAGTATGGTATGAGACAATATCTTATGCTCCACTTGTTTGTGAAATCTATTATACAGAATACGATGGGGAATGGTCGGAACCACTAAATATCTCTAATTTTCAGAACAGTGATTCAGGCCGACCATCTATCGGTGTTTACGATGGTATTGTTGAGGTGGTGTGGGATGATGATATTTACGCCACTGCTGCTGAGATATGCTATTCTTTCTGCGACGGCCTCTGGTCTACACCTTTGAATATTTCAAATTCAACAACTGGCTCTCTAAGTCCATCAATATCTGTAGCGGCTAATACCATTCAGGTAGTCTGGTATGAATATGTATCAGATAATTTTGAGATAATTTACTCTGAAAAAGCCGATAACTCCTGGTCTTTGCCAGTGAATATATCTAGCAACTCCGGCTGGTCCTGGTTCCCTGAAGTATCCTGTGACGCAGAGAGTGTTTATGTAATCTGGGCCGATAATACCCCTTCAAACTATGATATTTACTTTACCTGTCTTCCAGCGAGTCAAACAGATATTACTGAAGAGGAAAATGCTTCTCCCGATAGGTCAATTATCTCTTATAATTTCCCAAATCCATTTAATTCGATCACTACCATAAATTATGCTTTCCCTGTTGATTCTCCTGTCGAGTTAAGCATCTACAATGTTAAAGGAGACCTTATTTTTACATATACATCTGCTTGCCAGAATACTGTTCAGCATTCAATTCAATGGGATGGAAGAAACAGAGAAGGTACTATCCAGCCAGGCGGCATTTATTTCTACCTCCTGGAAACAGGAAATGGCTTATCAGAAACAGGTAGAATGGTATTTGTAAAATGATAAGGGAGAAAAACGAAAATGGAAACACTAACTATCATGGAAAGCATCAACGTGATGAAAAAATAAAACATGAAAAGAACATCCAGTATTCACTTAGAATTTTGACCTGGACATATTTTTCAGTATTATCTTTCAAGGCAAATAACCTGAAAATCACAGATGGATATTTGAAGGGATGATCATGAAAAAGATAATAGTATTCTTCATAGCTATATCTATGCTGTCAGTGCTTTCAACATGCGGAAGTGATTCCACCGGTCCGGAACCTCAATCTGAGAACTGGATGCCCCTGTCGGTAGATAACTGGTGGAACAGCACAATTGAAGGGTACATGATAGATCCGGCAGGTCCGGACACCTTCGATCTCAGCGGCTCGATGGACAGGACTGTCACTGCCCTTCTGAATCATAAGGAAGGATTCCAGGTCTACGAGTTCGAGACCCTGATGGAAATGACCTTTACCCATCCAGATACCTCCTATATGGTGGCTAAGACATCGTACATCTATCTTCGCAATACCGGTGATGAAATGAGAGAATATCTGGATACAGTTTCGACCGACTACACAATAATAGCCTTATTTCCACTGACTCTGAACGAAATCTGGCCGGCATCGCCTGTTTCTGATACCAACTATGAAGTCGTCAGCCTTAACGCTTCAGTAACTGTCCCTGCCGGCAGTTTTGCCAATTGCGGTATTATCAGGGAAACCAATTTAAATGCGCCGGATTTCATATGCGATCGCTACTTCCACCGGAATATTGGAATCGTAAGAGACAGTCTTGTGTACGGAGACCTGCAGGAGATCATCTTTAATCTGGAGTCGTTCAACGTTCTTTATAACCCTTAACAGATCTGGCAGAAAACGTCTACAGGGAAGTATGACCAACAATCATCGTCATTTTATCAAACAGTAGCTATTCATCATCCGGATTACCTGTTTTTCCATGCAATACTGCAGAAATAGATAATCAATATCGCTTGCATTCATGGGAATACAGGGTACAGCCAGATTCCATTCTGATCAGGATGATCAAAAATGATATGAACAAATACAGGTTGAATTACATTCTACTCGCTCTTGAAGAGGTGCACATCCTGTTGCGGGAAAGGTATGGAAATATTCTCCGCATCAAAACGTTTCTTAATGCTTTCCTGCGTGGCGAAGAATACGTCCCAGTAATCCTCGGTTTTAACCCAGGGGCGCACTGCAAAGTTCACGCTGCTGTCAGCTAATTCCAGGACCCCGATTGTCGGAGCTGGATCCTTTAGAATTCTGTCATCGGCTGACAGGATGTCTTCCAGAACACCTCTGACCTTGTCAAGATCGTCACCGTAGCCCACACCGGCAACAATATCCACGCGCCGACAATCATTGGCAGTGTAATTAACGATATTATTGCTCGTCATTTTGGCATTCGGTACTATTATCATCTTATTGTCGGGTGATTTCATTACAGTGGTGAAAATTCCGATTTCCTCGACAATACCTGAAACGCCTCCACCCTCGATAAAATCACCAACCTTGAAAGGCTTGAAAACGATCATAAGCACACCCGCCGCAAAATTCGCCAATGATCCCTGCAGCGCTAACCCGATGGCTAAACCTGCAGCACCGATAATGGCAACAAATGAGGTCGTCTGGATACCCAGCTGCCCGAGTGCTGCAATTATGATAAACGCCAGTAGCGTTACATATGCAAGGCTTGTTGAAAATGAAACAAGCGTCTCATCAACTTTGCTTTTCAGCATAATCTTCCGAAGAAGTTTCTTAATGCCCAATGCAACCAGACGACCCAAAACAAATATGAGTACTGCGGCAACAATCTTCAGGCCGTAGGTTGTTCCGAATTCCTGTAGTTTCGCAAGAATGCCTTCCATATCTATGATTCCTTTCGTTCTGTGTTCCTAGCGTTGACCTTCAAATGTCAGGTGGAGCTCTTTAATTCTCTTGTCTATTTTCATTCCTCAGAATCCCTCAAACCTCGAACAAAGGCAACATCATCCGAAACAGTGTCTTGCCACCCTGATCTTGTATTTTCTCTTTTATCGAATCTTTGCACATATGGCTTTATGTCAAGCAAAGGTGTGCCATCGATTATATCAATATCTTTTACATGAAGAGTATTATCCTCAATTCTATCCAGTCGAACAACACTCATTCCTAACTTATTAGGACGATGCGGAGCACGTGTAGCAAAAATACCGCATTCCTTGTCTGAAAGATATGGCTTCAGTCGTAAACAGGTTTTCTGAGATTTATTAAAATAGTAGAACAGATAGATATGAGAAAATCCAAGCAGATCTTTCAATCCGTCAGTGTATTCAGCATCCAGAACGACTGTTCCCCTGATATCACTGCAGAAGACAGGTTGTATTGGCGTCTTGGACAACACTTTATGGGGAGAATGAATAACTCCTATCGGATGAAATACAATGTTCTTCATGCAATAACCTCAAATCATTAATAGAATAACAAACTATGATTATGTAACTGTTAGAAATCCTCAGCACCAGGATATTCGCACCCATTCGTCTAATACTATTAATCCAGTTGCATTTCAGTCAAGTTATCGTAATTAACAGTGAGTGAAGCGGAGCGGGTTACGAGAACCTTGAGAATGAACATGTCGAAGTCCCTGCTCCATATACAGAAAGCGGACAACGAGAATTTCGCTATCCCGAATTAAATGAAGCGAGCGGAGCGGGCTACGAGAAACGTGTGAATAAACGAGTCGAAGTCCCTGCTCCATATACAAAAAGCGGACAACGAGAATTTCGCTATCCGCTTTCTGTATATGGAGCGGGAAATCAGCACCGAAACCTTGCCAGAAACATGTAAGGAGCGCCATCC